>NZ_BCQG01000002.1 GCF_001544315.1 Geobacillus jurassicus NBRC 107829 | reverse complement strand
GGCAAAAATGAGGGAGCTGCATAGTTCTCTCATTTTTTTGCCTATTTCCAATGAGTCATTTTGAATGACGCCATTTTTAATCCTCTCCCCCAAAATGTAAAGCGTGATCATCGTTTCCTAGACCCCCTTTTTCATAAAAGCGATAGGAAACGGAAATTCGCGTAAGGGTGTCCTGTACGGCATGGGACACCCTCTTTTTTTATTTTTTCGGAAAGGCAGGTATCTCCTTTTTTGCACTCGTGGGGAGATTATTCACTTTTTTTGATGACAATTTTCTTTTTCGGCTCGTCAGGGATAAGTCGATGCAGATGGATGAACAACAGGCCGTTATGGTATGTTGCTTCGATGCGGTCCTCTTTGACGGCGAACGGCAGTGGGATTGTTTTTTGGAATTGGCCTTGGAAAATGCCTTCTTCCACTAGCTCAAACCCCTTGAAGTTTAGATTAATGGTTGCTTTCACTTCCAACGTTTTGTATGATACATACACTTCTGCATCTTCGATTTTTTCGAGCCCTGGGAGGCTGATGACAACGAGCAGTTCGTTGTCTTTTTTGTAGATGTTCATACCGGATGATGGCTTGTTCGATGACGGCAGCAACGGCTGGATGCTTCCCCAAAAATCATTTTGGAAAAATTGCTGCCAATGCTTTGTCCAATCAGAAAACGGCGTAAACGGGTTTTCTTTGGCCATCGTGTCTCTCCTCCTCCGCTCATTCATCATATGCCGCCTTCTTCGTTTGGTGATTCAAAAAAACACGAACATTTACTTTGGCGAAATACTAAATGTTCGATTTTTTCCTTGACATGCCGAAAAAAAACCTGCTACTATAAAGGTAACTTCATAGTGTATGAGAAGATCCCTCATATAATTTTGGGAATATGGCCCAAAAGTTTCTACCCAATAACCGTAAATTATTGGACTATGAGGGAAAGGATCGGTTTTGGCTTTTTTTCGATCAGCAACTGTCAAAGCCCAGAACGATGCTTTCCCTCGTTTACGGATGGGAACGTATGTTCTTGGTTTTGTTGTGCTAGCAAAAGGAGTGAAACGGTATGAGCCCGCTCGTTGGGGTGATCATGGGAAGCCATTCGGATTGGGAAACGATGAAACATGCTTGCGCCATTTTGGAGGAATTGGGCGTTCCGTTTGAGAAAAAAGTCGTATCGGCGCACCGGACGCCGGATGAGATGTTTCTGTATGCGGAAACGGCTGAAGAGCGCGGCATTCGGGTGATCATTGCCGGGGCTGGCGGGGCGGCCCATTTGCCGGGAATGATCGCGGCGAAAACGACGCTGCCGGTGATCGGCGTGCCGGTGCAGTCAAAAGCATTGAATGGGCTTGACTCGTTATTGTCAATTGTGCAAATGCCAGGCGGGGTGCCGGTGGCGACGGTGGCGATCGGCAAGGCGGGGGCGACCAACGCCGGACTGCTCGCCGCATCGATTCTTGGGTTGCTTGAGCCGCGCTATATGGAGGCGCTCAAAGCGCGGCGGGAAGCCATTCGAAAACAAATCGTAGAAAGCAGTGATCAACTTGACTAAGCGGCGGATCGTTCCTGGGCAGACGATCGGCATCATCGGCGGCGGGCAGCTCGGGCGGATGATGGCCTTGGCGGCGCGTGAGATGGGCTTTCGCATTGCCGTGCTTGATCCGACGCCTGATTCCCCGTGCGGGCAAGTGGCTGATATCGAAATGACGGCGGCGTATCATGATTTGGACGCTATGGCGGAACTTTCGCGCGTGAGCGATGTCATCACGTATGAATTTGAAAACATCGATGCGCGGGCGCTTGAATGGCTTGAGGCAAACGCCTATGTCCCGCAAGGAAGCCGGCTGCTTGCTGTAACGCAAGACCGGGCGCTGGAGAAAGCGGCGATCGTTGATGCCGGCTTGCCGGTGGCGCCCTATGTCGAAGTGAATGGAGCGGAGGAGCTTGAACAGGCCGTTCAGACGATCGGGTTCCCGTGCGTCTTGAAAACGCGGCGCGGCGGCTACGACGGCAAAGGGCAATATGTGCTGCGCGGCGAAGGCGATCTAGCCAAAGCGGCTGATTTGCTTCGGCTTGGCCCATGCATTTTGGAAGGCTGGGTGCCGTTTGTGAAGGAAATGTCGGTCATTGTCGCCCGCAACCTCGATGGTGAGACGGCTGTTTTTCCAGTGGCGGAAAATATTCATATCGAGAATATTTTGCATCAAACGATCGTTCCGGCCCGAATTCCGGAAAGCGTGCAAGAGCGGGCCATTCGCTACGCGGAAGTGTTGGCCGCATCGTTTTCGCTCGTTGGGACGCTGGCGGTGGAAATGTTTTTGACTGCGGACGGGGATATTTATATTAATGAGCTGGCCCCTAGACCGCACAACTCCGGACATTATACAATCAATGCATGCGCGACGTCGCAGTTTGCCCAGCACATCCGCGCCGTCTGCAACTGGCCGCTCGGATCGACCGAATTGTTGAAGCCGGCGGTGATGGTCAATATTTTAGGCGAGCACGTCGAGCCGGTCATTCGGCATATCGGTTCGTTCGACGGGGCGGTTTACGTCCATCTGTACGGCAAACACGAAGCGAAGCCGAAGCGGAAAATGGGACATGTGACGGTGCTGGCAGACGATGTCGAGGGGGCGCTGGCGCGAATCGAATCGTGGCAAATTTGGCATGATCGGAGGCTGGAACGAGGATGATTGAACGTTACACAAGACCGGAAATGGGAGCGATTTGGACCGAGGAAAACCGCTTTAAGGCATGGCTTGAGGTGGAATTGCTCGCGTGCGAGGCGTGGGCCGAGCTTGGCGTCATCCCAAAAGAAGATGTCCGCCGCCTGCGTGAAAACGCGTCGTTTGACGTCAACCGCATTAAAGAAATTGAAGAAGAAACGCGCCATGATGTCGTCGCCTTCACCCGCGCCGTTTCTGAGACGCTTGGGGAAGAACGGAAATGGGTGCACTACGGGCTTACGTCGACCGATGTCGTTGACACGGCGCTCGGCTACTTGTTAAAGCAAGCGAACGCCATTTTGCGGCGCGATTTGGAAAACTTCATTCAAGTGCTGAAAGAGAAAGCGCGTGAACATAAATACACGGTCATGATGGGGCGTACGCACGGCGTTCATGCCGAACCGACGACGTTCGGGCTGAAGCTGGCGCTTTGGTATGCGGAGATGGTGCGGAATTTGGAGCGGTTTGAACAAGCAGCCAAGATGGTGGAAGTGGGGAAAATTTCCGGCGCAGTCGGCACGTACGCCAACGTGGATCCGTTTGTGGAGCAGTATGTTTGTGAAAAACTCGGCTTGACGCCGGCGCCGATTTCGACGCAGACGCTGCAGCGCGACCGCCATGCCTACTATATGGCGACGCTGGCCTTAATTGCGACATCGATTGAAAAATTCGCCGTCGAGATTCGCGGCTTGCAAAAAAGCGAAGTGCGCGAAGTCGAAGAGTTTTTCGCCAAAGGACAAAAAGGCTCATCAGCGATGCCGCATAAGCGCAATCCGATCGGTTCGGAAAACATGACCGGCATGGCGCGCGTCATTCGCGGCTATATGGTGACGGCGTACGAAAACGTGCCGCTTTGGCATGAACGCGACATTTCCCATTCGTCGGCGGAACGCATCATTTTGCCGGATGCGACGATTGCGTTGAACTATATGTTGAACCGATTCGCTAATATCGTGAAACATTTGCTTGTGTACCCGGAAAACATGAAAAAAAATATGGAGCGCACGTTCGGGCTCATTTATTCGCAGCGCGTCTTGCTCGCCTTGATCGACAAGGGGATGACGCGCGAGGAGGCGTACGATTTGGTGCAGCCGAAAGCGATGGAAGCGTGGGAGAGACAAGTGCCGTTCCGCTCGCTTCTTGAAGCAGATGAGCGGATCATGAGCCGGCTGACGAAAGAGGAGCTCGATGATTGCTTTGATTATCGCCATCATTTGAAACATGTCGATACGATTTTTGCCCGCTTAGGGTTGGAGTGAGCGGCTGCCGGCTGGTCGAAGCCGGCCGGCTATACAAAAGATTTTCAATCTTCTGGATAAATGGAGGCGTTGATCGTGCCGACGAAACAACAGCTGTTGTATGAAGGGAAAGCGAAAAAAATTTACGCGACTGACGAGCCAGATGTGCTTTGGGTCGAGTACAAAGACAGCGCAACGGCGTTTAACGGCGAAAAAAAGGCGACGATCGCCGGCAAGGGGCGGCTCAATAACGAGATTTCCAGCTTGTTGTTTTTGAAGCTGCGCGAAGCAGGCATTGCCAATCATTTTATTGAAAAGCTGTCGCCAACGGAACAATTGGTCCGACGCGTGACGATCATCCCGCTTGAAGTCGTTGTCCGCAATGTGGTAGCGGGAAGTTTAGCCAAGCGGATCGGTCTAGAGGAAGGGACATCGCTTGAGGCACCGCTTGTTGAGTTTTATTACAAAAACGACGACCTTGGCGACCCGTTGCTGTTGGAAGATCATATCTTCATTTTAAAACTCGCTAGCCGCGAGGAAGTCGCCGCGCTGAAGCAGGCCGCGCTTGCGGTGAATGACGTACTGCGCCTCCATTTTGCCGAGCGGAACGTGAGATTAATTGATTTTAAGCTTGAGTTCGGCCGTACGGCGGACGGAGCCATCCTCTTGGCGGATGAGATTTCACCGGACACGTGCCGGTTATGGGACGCAAAGACGAACGAAAAGCTCGACAAAGACGTGTTCCGCCGCGACTTGGGTAGTTTGACGGATGCGTACGAAGTCATTTTACAACGGTTAGGGGGAGAATCGGCATGTACAAAGTAAAAGTGTATGTCACGTTGCGCGAGAGTGTGTTGGATCCGCAAGGGACCGCTGTAAAAGGGGCGCTGCACAGCTTATCGTATACGGAAGTGAAAGATGTACGAATCGGGAAGTTTATGGAGCTCGTTATTGAAGAGAGCGGCCGCGACATCAACGAGCTCGTCCGCGAGATGTGCGAAAAACTGCTTGCCAACCCGGTGATTGAAGACTACCGCTATGAAATCGAGGAGGCCGTCGCCCGATGAAGTTTGCCGTCATTGTGTTTCCGGGATCGAACTGCGATGTCGATATGTACCATGCGATCGCCGATGAACTTGGCGAAGAGGTTGAATACGTTTGGCATGATGAGGACAATCTAGACAGATTTGACGCCATTTTGCTTCCAGGCGGGTTTTCATACGGCGATTACTTGCGTTCCGGAGCCATTGCCCGTTTCTCCAAGGTGATGGCTGCCGTGAAGCAAGCTGCCGAAGCGGGGAAACCAGTGCTTGGGGTGTGCAACGGGTTTCAAATTTTGCTCGAAGCCGGCTTGCTTCCTGGGGCGATGCGCCGCAATCAAGGATTGAAATTCATCTGCCGGCCGGTGCGGCTGACGGTGGAAAACAATGAGACAATGTTTACGTCTGCCTACGAAAAAGGCGAGGTCATTACGATCCCGATCGCCCATGGCGAAGGGAATTATTATTGCGACGAACAGACGTTAAAGCGTCTGATCGAGAACCGGCAAATTGTGTTTCGCTACCATGGAGAAAATCCGAACGGCAGCTTGGCCGATATTGCCGGCATCGTCAATGAGCGGGGCAATGTGCTTGGCATGATGCCGCATCCGGAGCGGGCGGTCGACGCCTTGCTCGGCAGCGCGGACGGGCTGAAACTATTCCGATCGATCGTCAACTATTGGAGGGAGACGCATGTCGTTACTGCTTGAGCCGAGCTCGGCGATGATCAAAGAGCAAAAGCTATACCGCGAGATGGGGTTAACGGACGAAGAGTTCGCGCGCATTGAAGCGATTTTGGGAAGACTTCCGAACTACACGGAAACTGGCATTTTTGCCGTCATGTGGTCGGAGCATTGCAGCTACAAAAACTCGAAACCGGTGTTAAAAAAATTCCCAACGGATGGCCCGCACGTGCTGCAAGGGCCCGGCGAGGGCGCGGGCATTGTCGATATCGGCGACGGGCTGGCAGCGGCGTTTAAAATCGAAAGCCATAACCACCCGTCAGCGATTGAGCCGTACCAAGGGGCGGCGACGGGGATCGGCGGCATCATCCGCGACGTCTTTTCGATGGGGGCGCGGCCGATCGCGCTGCTCAACTCGCTTCGATTTGGCGAATTGACGTCGCCGCGCGTCAAATATTTGTTCGAGCAGGTCGTCGCCGGCATTGCCGGGTATGGCAACTGCGTCGGCATCCCGACCGTCGGCGGCGAGGTGCAGTTCGATCCGGCGTATGAAGGCAACCCGCTTGTCAACGCCATGTGCGTCGGGATCATTCGCCATGAGGATATTCAGCGCGGCATTGCGACCGGGGTCGGCAATACGGTCATGTACGTCGGGGCGAAAACAGGGCGCGACGGCATCCACGGGGCGACGTTTGCTTCGGAAGAGTTGAGCGAGCAATCGGAAGCGAAACGCCCGGCCGTGCAAGTCGGCGACCCGTTTATGGAGAAATTGCTGCTGGAAGCGTGTCTTGAGGCGGTCAAGTCTGATGCGCTCGTCGGCATTCAAGATATGGGCGCCGCGGGGCTCACGAGCTCATCGGCCGAGATGGCGAGCAAAGGCGGCTTCGGCATTGAAATGAATTTGGACCTCGTCCCGCAACGGGAAACGGGCATGACGCCATATGAAATGATGCTCTCGGAATCGCAGGAGCGGATGTTGCTTGTCGTCAAGCAAGGGCGCGAAGACGAAATCGCCGCGATTTTTGCCAAATACGGTCTCGAAGCGAAAGCGATCGGCAAAGTGACCGCTGACAAAATGCTTCGCTTGTACTTCCGCGGCGAGGTGGCGGCGGAGATCCCGGTGGACGCCTTGGCGAAAGACGCGCCGGTGTATCATAAACCGTCGAAAGAGCCTGCCTATTACCGCGAGTTTCAAGCGATGCCGCCGTATATTCCGCACATCGAAGACTACAATCAAACATTGCTCGGGCTGCTCGCCCAGCCAACGATTGCCAGCAAAGAGTGGGTGTACGACCAGTACGACTACATGGTTCGGACGAACACGGTCGTCGCTCCGGGGTCGGACGCGGCGGTCGTACGCATCCGCGGCACGAACAAGGCGCTTGCGCTGACGACGGATTGCAACTCGCGCTACTTGTATTTGGATCCAGAGATGGGTGGGAAAATCGCTGTCGCTGAAGCGGCGCGCAACGTTGTTTGCTCCGGAGCGAAACCGCTCGCCATTACCGACTGCCTCAATTTCGGCAACCCGGAAAAGCCGGAGATCTTCTGGCAGCTTGAAAAAGCGGTCGACGGAATGAGCGAAGCGTGCCGGGCGCTCGAGACGCCGGTCGTGAGCGGCAACGTCTCGCTGTACAATGAAACGAACGGCGAGGCGGTGTATCCGACGCCGGTCGTCGGCATGGTCGGCCTCATTGACGATCTTTCCCATATTACGACTCAGTCGTTTAAGCAGGCGGGCGATCTCATTTATGTGATCGGCGAGGCGAAGCCGGAGTTTGGCGGCAGCGAGCTGCAAAAATGGCTTGAAGGCCGCATTTTCGGAAAAGCGCCAGAGATTGATTTAGAGATCGAAGCGAGACGCCAACGCCAGCTGCTTGCCGCAATCCGCGCCGGAGTGGTGGCATCCGCGCATGACGTCGCTGAAGGCGGGCTGGCGGTGGCTTTGGCGGAGTGCCTGATGGGCGCCGACGGGCTTGGCGCGAACGTAACGATCAGCGGCGACGCGACGAGCGAACTGTTCAGCGAAACGCAATCGCGCTTTGTCGTGTCGGTGAAAAAAGAGCATCAAGAGGCGTTTGAGCAGCTGGTTGAAGCGAAGCGAATCGGCGAAGTGACGGACGCCAACGTATTGGTGGTGAACGGGGAGCGCGGGGAGACGCTCATTCACCTTTCCGTTGCCAAGATGCGAGACGTCTGGAAAGGGGCTATTCCATGCTTGCTGAAATCAAAGGATTGAACGAAGAGTGCGGCATTTTCGGCATTTGGGGGCATGAGGATGCGGCCCGGCTCACGTATTACGGACTGCACAGCCTGCAGCACCGCGGCCAGGAAGGAGCCGGCATCGTTGTCGCGCAAAGTGGGAAGTTGCACGGCCATAAAGGGCTTGGGCTGGTGACGGATGTGTTTCAAAGCGGCACGCTCGAGGCGCTCCAAGGGTCGGCGGCGATCGGCCATGTCCGCTATTCAACGGCGGGCGGGGGCGGCTATGAAAACGTTCAGCCGCTCTTGTTCCGCTCGCAAACCGGCGCGATGGCGTTAGCCCATAACGGCAATTTGACGAACGCCGTCGAGTTGAAGCTCGCGCTTGAAGCGCAAGGAAGCATTTTTCAGACGACATCGGACACGGAAGTGTTCGCCCATCTCATCCGCCGCAGCCAAGCGCCGACGTTTGTCGGGCAAATGAAAGAGGCGCTTCGTCAAATCGAAGGAGCGTTTGCGTTTTTGTTGTTGACGGAAAAGGCGCTCTATGCGGCGCTTGATCCGCGCGGGTTTCGGCCGCTGTCGCTCGGCCGGCTCGGTTCAGCGTATGTCGTCGCCTCGGAAACGTGCGCGTTTGATGTCATCGGCGCCACGTACGAGCGGGAAGTGGCGCCTGGGGAACTGCTCATCATCAGCGGCGAAGGGGTGCGCTCGGAACGGTTTGCTCCCGAGCAACCTCGGTCCATTTGCAGCATGGAATATATTTATTTCGCTCGCCCGGACAGCCATGTCGATGGCATCAACGTCCATACCGCTCGAAAAAACCTGGGGAAACGCCTAGCGCTCGAGGCGCCGGCGGAGGCCGACATCGTCACCGGCGTTCCCGACTCGAGCATTTCCGTCGCCATTGGCTATGCGGAAGCGAGCGGCATTCCGTACGAATTAGGGCTCATTAAAAACCGCTATGTCGGCCGGACATTCATCCAGCCGTCGCAGGCGTTGCGCGAACAAGGGGTGAAAATGAAGCTGTCGCCGGTGCGCGGGGTTGTCGACGGCAAGCGGGTCGTAATGGTCGATGATTCGATCGTGCGCGGGACGACGAGCCGGCGCATCGTCACGATGCTCCGCGAAGCAGGCGCGGTTGAGGTGCACGTGCGCATCAGCGCGCCGCCGATCACCCATCCTTGCTTTTACGGCATTGATACCTCGTCAAAGGAAGAATTGATCGCGGCGAATCACACTGTTGAAGAGATTCGGCGCTTGATTGGCGCTGACTCCCTTGCCTTTATCAGCCAGGAAGGGATGCTTGAGGCTATCGGGCGCCCGGACGTCTCGCCGCAGCGCGGACAATGTTTGGCGTGCTTCACCGGCCGGTACCCGACCCGCCTCGACCAAGCGGCTCGTCCTTGCCTGACAGCGAAATGAACGATGCGCTGAAAGTGGGCGGCTGCCGCCGGCCAGGACGGTGAGCGCATTTCTAGGAAAGAAGCGTCGCCCGGCGAGAGCGTCGCCTAGAATGATGGTGAAATCGACATAGCGAGTCCTTAAGTTCGGTGATGTTGCCATTTCTCATTCAATCACCAACCTTCTAGAGCGCGATGGGTGACGAAAAGGAGGAAGCTGACGTGGCAAAGGCATACAAACAAGCAGGGGTTGACATCGAGGCCGGTTATCGGGCTGTCGCCCTCATGAAAGAGCACGTGCAAAAAACGATGCGTCCCGAAGTGCTGGGCGGGCTTGGCGGGTTTGGCGGCCTGTTTGATCTATCGGCGCTCAACTACCGCCAGCCGGTGCTTGTGTCCGGCACGGATGGCGTTGGGACGAAGCTGAAACTCGCGTTTTTGCTGGACCGGCATGATACGATCGGCATCGACTGCGTGGCGATGTGCGTCAACGACATCACGGTGCAAGGGGCGGATCCGCTCTTTTTCCTTGATTATATCGCTTGCGGCAAGGCGGTGCCGGAGAAAATCGCCGCCATTGTCAAAGGGGTGGCTGACGGCTGCGTCGAGGCCGGCTGCGCTCTGATCGGTGGGGAGACGGCGGAAATGCCGGGAATGTATGATGAAAATGAGTATGATTTGGCTGGGTTTGCCGTCGGCATTGCCGAAAAAGAGCAGCTTGTGACCGGAGAGACGATTCAAGCGGGCGATGCGCTTGTCGGGTTGCCATCAAGCGGCCTGCACAGCAACGGCTATTCGCTTGTGCGCCGCATCGTGTTTGAACAGGCGAAATTGTCGCTTGATAAGATTTACGAGCCGCTTGATGTTCCGCTCGGCGAGGAGTTATTGAAGCCGACGCGCATTTATGCGAAACTGTTGCGCTCCGTGCGCGAGCGGTTTACGATCAAAGGGATGGCGCATATTACCGGCGGCGGATTTATCGAAAACATTCCGCGCATGCTACCGGATGGGCTTGGTGCGCGCATTCGGCTCGGCTCATGGCCGGTGCTGCCGATTTTTGACTTTTTGCGTGAAAAGGGCCACCTTGCGGAAGAAGAGATGTTTTCCGTCTTTAATATGGGCATCGGCCTTGTGCTCGCTGTCAGCCCGGAAACGGCGGCGCCGCTTGTCGAGTGGCTCTCGGAACGGGGCGAGCCGGCGTACATCATCGGCGAAGTCATCGAAGGGGCGGGCGTGTCGTGTGCCGGAGGGAGCGAAGGATGAAGCGGCTTGCGGTGTTCGCTTCAGGCAGCGGAACGAACTTTCAAGCGATCGTCGACGCGGCGAAGCGCGGCGATTTGCCGGCGGAGATCGCTCTCCTTGTTTGCGACCGCCCGGAGGCGAAAGTGATCGAACGAGCGGCACGAGAAAACGTGCCGACCTTTGTGTTTTCGCCGAAAGATTACCCGTCGAAAGCGGCGTTTGAAGGCGAGATTTTGCGCGAGCTGAAGGAGCGCCGCATCGACTGGATTGCGCTCGCCGGTTATATGCGGTTGATCGGGCCGACGTTGCTTTCGGCTTATGAGGGAAAAATCGTCAACATCCATCCGTCGCTGTTGCCGGCGTTTCCGGGAAAAGATGCGATCGGCCAGGCGTATCGGGCTGGCGTCCGTGAAACGGGCGTCACCGTTCATTACGTCGATGAGGGGATGGATACTGGGCCAGTCATTGCCCAGCGCGCCGTTCCGGTCGTGCCGGGAGAGCCGATCGAGGCGCTGGAGGAGCGCATCCATCAAGTCGAACATGAGCTGTACCCGGTGGTGTTGCGCATGTTGCTGACGGAAAAGGAACAACAAGAAGAAAGGATCGAGAATGATGGCAGTGAAACGAGCATTGATCAGCGTGTCCAATAAAGAAGGCATCATTCCGTTTGCGAAACAGCTGTCCGAACTTGGCGTTGAAATCATTTCGACCGGCGGGACGAAACGGGAGCTTGAAGAAGCCGGCGTTCCGGTCATTTCGATTTCCGATGTGACCGGCTTTCCGGAAATTTTGGACGGGCGCGTCAAAACGCTGCATCCGGCCATCCATGGCGGCATTTTGGCGGTGCGCAGCGACGAGCGCCATCAAGCAGCGCTCGCACAGCATGGCATTCACCCGATCGATTTGGTTGTCGTCAACTTGTACCCGTTCCAACAAACGATCGCCAAACCGGACGTGACGCTGGCGGAGGCGATTGAAAACATCGATATCGGCGGCCCGACGATGGTGCGGGCGGCGGCGAAAAACTACGCTGACGTTGCGATTGTCGTCGATCCGGCCGACTATCCGATGGTGATCGAAGAGCTGAAAACCACCGGTTCGATCCAAGCAAAGACGCGGCAAAAGCTTGCGGCGAAAGCGTTCCGCCATACGGCGGCGTATGATGCGATGATTGCCGAGTATTTGACCAACCTCACCGGGGAGGACTATCCGGAAACGCTCACCGTTACGTATACGAAAAAACAATCGTTGCGCTATGGCGAAAATCCGCATCAATCGGCGGCGTTTTACGCCAAACCGCTCGGCGCGGCGTTCTCGATTGCCAAAGCGGCGCAGCTGCACGGCAAAGAGCTGTCGTACAACAACATTAACGACGCCAACGCGGCGATCAACTTGATTCGCGAATTTCAAGAGCCGGCTGTGGCGGCGATCAAACATATGAACCCGTGCGGCGTCGGCACCGGCGCGACGTTGCTTGAGGCGTTTACGAAAGCGTACGAGGCTGACCCGGTGTCTATTTTCGGCGGCATTATTGCGGTTAACCGTGAAGTGGACAAAGAAACAGCCGAACGGATGCACGATATCTTTTTGGAAATCGTCATCGCCCCGTCATTCAGCGATGAGGCGCTTGCCATTTTGACGAAAAAGAAAAACATCCGTCTGTTGACGCTTGACTTCACCGCGCCGAGCGTCAAAGAAAAAACGCTTGTGTCCGTCAACGGCGGCTTGCTCGTTCAAGACGCCGATACGTACACGCTCGAAGACGCTGAGTGGAACGTCGTCACGAAGCGCGAGCCGACTGAGGCCGAGCGCGAGCAGCTTCGCTTCGCTTGGAAAGTGGTGAAACACGTCAAATCGAACGCCATCGTGCTGGCGAAAAACGGCATGACCGTTGGCGTTGGAGCCGGGCAAATGAACCGGGTCGGAGCGGCGAAGATCGCCATTGAACAAGCCGGGGAGCAGGCGGCGGGCGCTGTGTTGGCGTCCGATGCGTTCTTCCCGATGGACGATACGGTCGAGGCGGCGGCGAAAGCCGGCATTACGGCCATCATTCAGCCGGGCGGCTCGATTCGTGACGCCGATTCGATCCGCAAGGCGGATGAATACGGCATAGCCATGGTCTTCACCGGCGTGCGCCACTTTAAACATTAAGCGTGGCAAAGGAGAGGGAGACGATGAATGTACTGGTCATCGGACGAGGCGGGCGCGAGCACGCCATCGCTTGGAAAGCGGCGCAAAGCCCGCTTGTTGACAAGCTGTATGCGGCGCCAGGCAACCCGGGCATGGCGGACGTGGCGGAGTTGGTCGATATCGATGAGCTCGACATGGAGGCATTGGTGCAGTTTGCGAAACAACAGGCGATCGATTTGACGATCGTCGGTCCGGAAGCGCCGCTTGCTGCCGGCATCGTGGATCGCTTTGTGGCGGAGGGGCTTCGCGTTTTCGGCCCGAGCCAAGCCGCGGCGCTCATTGAAGGAAGCAAGGCGTTCGCCAAAGAACTAATGAAGAAATACAGCATCCCAACGGCGGAACATGCGACCTTTACGTCGTATGAAGAGGCGAAAGCCTACATTGAACAAAAAGGCGCGCCGATCGTCATAAAAGCGGACGGGTTGGCCGCTGGCAAAGGCGTCACTGTCGCCCAAACGGTGGAAGAAGCGCTTGCCGCGGCGAAAGCGGCGCTTGTCGACGGCCAATTTGGCGCGGCCGGGAGCCAAGTCGTCATTGAGGAGTACTTGGAAGGAGAAGAATTTTCGTTTATGGCGTTTGTCAACGGCGAGAAAGTCTATCCGCTCGCCATCGCCCAAGACCATAAGCGGGCGCATGACGGAGACGAAGGGCCGAACACCGGCGGCATGGGAGCGTACTCACCGGTGCCGCAAATTTCAAACGAAACGATCGAAGCGGCGTTGCGCACGATTTTGATTCCGGCAGCCAAAGCGTTGGCGGCGGAAGGAAGGCCGTTTCTTGGCGTGCTGTATGCCGGATTGATGGCCACGGCGAACGGGCCGAAAGTGATCGAATTTAACGCCCGCTTCGGCGATCCGGAAGCACAAGTTGTACTGCCGCGCCTGAAGACCGATTTGGTGGAAGCGATCCTAGCGGTGATGGAAGAAAAAGAGCTGGAGCTGGAATGGACGGATGAAGCCGTGCTTGGCGTTGTGCTCGCGTCCAAGGGCTACCCGGGGGTTTATGAGCGCGGGGCCGAAATCCGTGGGTTGGACCGCATTTCCTCTGACGCGTTGTTGTTCCATGCTGGCACAAAGTATGAAGGCGGCGCATGGTACACGAACGGCGGCCGCGTTCTTCTATTAGCGGCCAAAGGGTCGACGCTCGCCGAGGCGAAGGAAAAAGCGTACGAGCAACTGGCGGCCATCGACTGCGCCGGTTTGTTTTACCGGCGCGACATCGGCCGGCGCGCTATCGAACGCGCCTCCGCCGCATATATACGTACGAAAGAGCGATAATGCCGCCGATTAACGCGGCCAATACGAACGACATGTCGGTCATATACTCGAGCAACATGGTGGTTCACTCCTTTGCAGTCGAAGGTGTCCCAAGAACGGGACACCTTTTTTGACATGACGCGCAGGACGCCCTGAGGGAATCGGCTCATTGGCGATGAGAGCCGCTCATGGTTTGGGAGTCCTCTTTTCCGTTGACGGCTAAAAACAGTTGCTATCAATGGACGCTTTTGCCGACATTCCATATGATTTTTCCGGAAGCGTTCGGCAAATCATCTTGCGTTAGACATGCCTCGAGTCGGTTATATCGACAAGAGCGGCCAGTGGCGTTGGAGAAGTCATTGTACACTCCCGACCGTTATGTCGGATTGACCCCCGTCTCTTTTTGCTCATCAAGCAGCTGCTGACGCTGCATATTGTTAAACAAGGCGGTCACCGGACAAAAACGGATGATCCCTTCCCCGACTTTCATCGCCCCAAGCAGCGCAGCCCACAAATACGATGCGCACCATGGCCGCCGGGCGAGGCGGGAGGTGGCCCATGCGATGACGGTCAAGCCGAGCGTGATGCGAATGAGCGCATTTACAATGCCAATATTCGCCATCCGTTTGTCCCCTCCTTAATTTTTTATTGTGAAAGTCGCTTTTGTGCGTTAAAATGGGTATATGGAACGATTAGGAAACAAGGGACGGGGTGGCAATGGGCGAACAACGTTACCGATGGAAAGGCAACGAACTGCGTGAACAGGCAGCGATTATCGACGGAAAACAATCGCCGACGAAAGTGTTGGTGAACGCGACGTATTTGCACTCATATTTTCGCGAATGGGTAAAAGGAAATATATGGATACATAGAGACCGCATCGTGTATGCCGGCGAGCGGTTTCCTGATCGTGTCGACGAGGCATGCGAGATCGTCGACTGCCGCGGGTATGTGCTCGTTCCTGGCTACATCGAGCCGCATGTTCATCCGTTTCAATTATATAATCCCCATTCATTTGCCCGTTATGCAGCGGCGCACGGGACAACCACGCTCCTCAATGACAACTTGTTTTTGCTTTTGCAGCTCGATGATGAAGAGGCGTTTTTATTTTTGCAAGGAATGAATGCGCTTCCAACATCGATGTATTGGTGGTGCCGGTTTGATGGGCAAACGGAGCTTGAACGCGAAGAGGAGCAAGTGTCCAATGCTCGGATCAAGCGCTGGCTTGACCAAGAGGTGGTGCTCCAAGGCGGTGAGTTGACCTCATGGCCGAAAGTGATCAGCGGCGACGACATCGTTTTGTATTGGATGCAAGAAGCGCACCGGCGCCGCCGCAAAATTGAAGGGCATTTTCCCGGTGCGTCGGAAAAAACGCTTGTCAAAATGGCGCTCTTTGGTGCGGATGGCGATCATGAGGCGATGACGGGAAAGGAAGTGTATATGCGCCTTTCTCACGGCTATACCGTTACGCTCCGCCATTCATCGATCCGCCCGGATTTGCCGGTGCTGCTTGAGGAAATGAAAGCGCTCGGCGTCCGGCATTATGACAAATGTTTGTTGACAACGGACGGATCGCCGCCATCATTTTATGAAGACGGAGTGATTGACCGGCTCATCCGCATCGCGATGGAGCACGGCGTGCCGGTGATCGATGCTTATGCGATGGCGACGATCAACGCCGCCCGCCACTATGGCATTGAGCATCTTCACGGCAGCATCACCACCGGCCGCATCGCCCATATCAATTTTTTGCGCTCGGCTCATGACCCGATGCCGGTGCAAGTGCTGGCCAAGGGCGAATGGGTGAAGCGCGATGGAGAAGCTCCGTCTCTCTGGCCGGAGCCGGAATGGGATCGTTTTGGCATTCGGCCTCTGTCGTTGTCATGGGAGCTTGACTGGGATGATTTACAATTTTCGATGCCGATGGGGTTGCGCATGGAAAACGCCGTCATTTTAAAGCCGTATTCCGTATCGATCGATACGTCGCGCGATCGTTTAAGTCATGACCATGATGAATGCTTTTTGGCTTTGTTTGACCGAAACGGCCGCTGGCGTGTCAATACGATGTTAAAAGGGTTTGCATCAGCGCTTGGTGGGTTGGCGAGTTCCTACTCAAACACCGGAGATTTGATTTTGATCGGCAAACATAAGGAAGATATGCTGCTCGCCTTCCAGCGGATGAACGAGATCGGCGGCGGCATTGTCCTTGCCGAGGAGGGGGAGATTTTGTTTGAACTTCCGCTTCCTTTGGGAGGCATGATGTCCCCTGTGGAGATGAACGAACTGATGAACGAAGAAAAAACGTTCGTCCGTTTGTTGCGCGAGCGCGGGTATCGTTTCGAAGACCCGGTGTATTCGCTGCTTTTTTTGCAGTCAACCCACCTGCCGTATGTGCGCGTCACGCAACGCGGGATTTATGATGTGATGCACAAAACGGTACTCTTTCCTTCAATAATGCGGTAAAATAAAAAAGAAAAAGGTTGTGTGTCCATTGAAACGTTGGCTGTTTTCCATCAGCTGCGCGGCATTGTTGTTAGGCGGCTGCACGGCCAAAAGCGAGCCGAAACAGGCCGAGCCGGCCAAATCGAATCATGCACAGGAGCCGTCGTCTGAGCGCCCGGCGGAGGAGACACAAACGTCTCCGTTGACCGGATTGCCGGCGAAAGGGGACATCCATCAACGGGTCGTCGGCGTGATGATCAACAATCATCCGAAGGCGCGGCCGCAATCAGGGCTCCGTGCGGCGGACATCGTGTATGAGGTGCTCGCCGAGGGCGATATCACCCGTTTTTTGGCGTTGTACCAAAGCGAATTGCCGGAGCGGGTCGGACCGGTGCGAAGCGCACGCGATTACTATATCGATTTGAGCGAAGGCTACCATGCCCTGTATGTATGCCACGGCTGGAGTCCGGAGGCGAAAGAGCGGCTTGAGGGGGGCGGAATCGACTATTTGAACGGATTGTTTTACGACGGCACGCTGTTTCAGCGCGTCCCGTTCCGCAAGGCGCCGCACAACTCGTACATTACGTTTGCCAACATTGAAAAAGGGGCGGAACAAAACGGATATGCCTGGACGGATGAAGTCGCGCCGCTATCGTTTCGCGCCGATGAACCGAGCGGCGAGAAAGTGGAGACAGTGCGCATCGCCTATTCGCACCGAGCTTATGCCCAGGTCGAATACAAATATGTTCCTGAACAAAAAGGGTATTACCGGTACAGCGGCGGCGAGCAAACGATCGATTACGATACGCGTAAGCCGGTTGTCGTGCAAAACGTCATGATCATCGCCGCCCGCCATCAAGTGATCGACAGCCATGGGCGGCGCGACATCGACCTTGCTTCCGGCGGCAAGGGGTATTTGCTGCAGGGCGGTGTTATGCAACCGATCGAATGGAAAAACGTCGACGGCCGGCTGCTGCCGTACCATAACGGGGCTCCGATCGGATTCGTGCCGGGAAAAACGTGGATCAATATCGTGCCAGAATTGGAGATCGTTCAATGGAAATAGCGAAACCGCCTGCTTTGTCCGCTGCAAGGCAGGAGGAGCCGTGGATCGACACATCGGCCGGCAGTTGGAAGACGGCTGCCGACTACCACATTTTTTGCGTCAAAAGCAAGGAGGAAACAGCTATGCAAATCGACAAACTGCGCGGCAGAGAGTTGGATCAACTGTTTAAAGCGATTTTGTCGCTGCGCGATTTAGAAGAGTGTTACCGTTTTTTCGATGATTTATGCACCGTGAATGAAATCCAGGCGCTCGCCCAGCGGCTCGAGGTCGCCCGCATGCTGCGCGAAGGATATACGTACCATAAAATCGAAACGGAAACTGGGGCGAGCACGGCGACGATTTCGCGCGTCAAGCGCTGCCTTAACTACGGCAATGACGCTTACGCCATGGCGCTCGATCGCATTAAAGAGGAGCAACAGCAAGAAGAGAAAGAAGCCAACGAAGCGGTCACAGACTGACGCGGCAAGGAGATTCCTTCCATTTGCAAAGGAACTCCTTTTCTTTTTGCGGATTTGTTATAATGGAACAATGGAGAAATGAGTGGAGGGTTACCGCTATGGAGGAGATTCGCGCTTGGCGCCATGTGTTTAAACTCGATCCGAATAAACCGATTGATGACGAGCGTCTTGAGCGCCTCTGCGAGTCGGGCACGGATGCGGTCATCGTCGGCGGAACCGACGGGGTGACGATCGACAACGTGCTTGATTTATTGGCTCGCATCCGCCGTTTTTCCGTGCCATGCGCGCTCGAAGTCACCGACGTTGAAGCGTTGACGCCGGGGTTTGACGTGTATTTCATTCCGATCGTGTTAAACAGCGGGCGGGCGGAGTGGATCGTCGGCCGCCATCATGAGGCCGTGAAACAATACGGCGATATCATGAACTGGGACGAGATTGTCGCAGAAGGTTACTGCATTTTAAATTCGGAATGCAAAGCGGCCAAGCTGACGGAAGCCGACGCGGAGCTCAGCGTTGACGATGTTGTAGCATATGCCCGTTTAGCCGAGCATTTGTACAAGCTGCCGATTTTTTACCTGGAGTATAGCGGGGCGTACGGCGATCCGGCTCTCGTGGAAAAAGTGAAACAAGCGCTCGGTCGTGTGCAGCTGTTTTATGGCGGCGGCATCACAACGCCCGAGCAGGCGGCGGATATGGCGCGCTATGCTGATACAGTCGTCGTCGGCAACGCGATTTATGATGCGTTCGAACAGGCGTTGTCAACCGTAGCGGCGGTCAAGCAGACAGCTGGTCAACGGAGCAGAGATGGTGTAAAATAGAACATATGTTTTATTGGTGGTGGAGACGATGAACTTTTTGTCAGAAAAGCTGCTTTCGCATTTAAACAAAGAGCAGCAAGAAGCCGTGAAGACGACGGAAGGTCCGCTGCTCATCATGGCGGGGGCGGGGAGCGGCAAAACGCGCGTGTTGACGCACCGGATCGCCTATTTGATGGCGGAAAAACAGGTGGCGCCGTGGAATATTTTGGCCATTACGTTTACGAACAAAGCGGCGCGCGAGATGAAAGAGCGGGTGCAGGCGCTCTTAGGCGGAGCGGCGGAAGAGGTGTGGATTTCAACCTTCCACTCGATGTGCGTCCGCATTTTGCGCCGCGATATTGACCGCATCGGCATTAACCGCAATTTTTCCATCCTCGACCCGACGGATCAGCTTTCGGTCATCAAAACGATTTTGAAAGAAAAAAATATCGATCCAAAAAAATTTGAGCCGCGGACGATTTTAGGCACGATCAGCGGGGCAAAAAACGATTTGATCACGCCGGAGCAATTTGCGAAGCGGGCATCGACGTACTACGAAAAGATCGTCGCCGACGTGTATCAAGAGTACCAACAACGCCTTCTCCGCAACCACTCGCTCGACTTTGACGATTTGATTATGACGACGATCCAATTGTTTGACCGCGTGCCGGATGTGCTTCAATATTACCAGTATAAGTTTCAGTACATTCATATCGACGAGTACCAAGATACGAATCGCGCCCAATATACATTGGTGAAAAAGCTCGCTGAGCGGTTCCAAAACATTTGCGCCGTCGGCGATGCCGATCAGTCGATTTACCGCTGGCGCGGGGCGGACATTCGCAACATTTTATCGTTTGAGCGCGACTACCCGAACGCGAAAGTCATCCTGCTTGAGCAAAACTACCGTTCAACGAAGCGCATCTTGCAGGCGGCAAACGAAGTCATTGCGCATAACGTCAACCGAAAGCCAAAGCGGCTGTGGACGGAAAACCCGGAAGGAAAGCCGATCGTCTATTATGAAGCGATGAATGAAGCGGACGAAGCGCAATTTGTCGCCGCCCGCATTCAAGAGGTGGTTGAGCGCGGGGCGCGCCGCTACAGCGATTTTGCCGTGCTTTACCGGACGAACGCCCAGTCGCGCGTCATCGAGGAAATGTTTTTAAAGGCGAACATTCCGTACCAAATCGTCGGCGGCTTAAAGTTCTACGACCGGAAAGAAATCAAAGACATCCTCGCCTATTTGCGCGTCATCGCCAACCCAGACGATGATTTGAGCCTACTTCGCATCATCAACGTGCCGAAACGCGGCATCGGGGCATCAACGATCGACAAACTCGTCCGCTATGCGGCCGAGCACGAGCTGTCGCTGTTTGAAGCGCTTGGTGAGCTGGAGATGATCGGGTTCAGCGCCAAAGCGGCTGGGGCGCTTGCGGCGTTCCGCGGTCAGCTTGAGCAATGGACGCGGCTGCAAGAATATGTTCCGGTCACGGAACTCGTTGAAGAGGTGCTCGAAAAGTCAGGCTACCGCGAGATGCTCAAGGCGGAGCGGACGATCGAAGCGCAAAGCCGGCTCGAGAACTTGGACGAGTTTTTGTCGGTGACGAAGCATTTTGAAAACGTAAGCGATGATAAATCGCTCGTCGCCTTTTTAACCGACTTGGCGCTCATTTCCGATTTGGACGAGCTGAATGGGACGGATCAGGCGGACAAGAACGATGCCGTCGTCTTAATGACGCTGCACGCCGCCAAAGGGCTTGAGTTTCCGGTGGTCTTTTTGATCGGCATGGAAGAAGGCATTTTTCCGCACATTCGTTCACTTGAAGATGATGATGAAATGGAAGAAGAGCGGCGGCTGGCGTATGTCGGCATCACCCGTGCTGAGGAAGAGCTCGTGTTAACGAACGCACAAATGCGGACGCTGTTTGGCAACATCCAAATGAACCCGCCGTCGCGCTTTTTAGATGAGATTCCAGCGCATTTGCTGGAGACGGTCTCGCGCGGAAAACCGTCCGTTTCTCGTTCGGCGCCTGCTGGCTTGCAGGCAGGCGGCGCTGGCGGGACGTGGAAAGTCGGCGACCGGGCGAACCACCGGAAATGGGGAGTGGGCACCGTCGTCAGCGTCCGCGGCGAAGGCGATGACCAAGAACTTGATATTGCCTTCCCGAGCCCGATCGGCATTAAACGGTTGCTCACCAAATTTGCGCCGATTGAGAAAGCATAGGAAAGGAGAACGGGTGAACGTATGGATCGCCAACAAGCCGAACGGCGCGCGGCCGAGCTGCGCGAACTATTGAACCGCTATGGCTACGAATATTACGTGCTCGACCGGCCGTCCGTCCCGGACGCCGAGTATGACCGGCTCATGCAAGAGCTCATCGCTATCGAGGAACAATATCCGGAATTGAAAACGAGCGACTCGCCGACCCAGCGCATCGGCGGCCCGCCGCTTGAGGCGTTTCGCAAAGTGACGCACCGCGTGCCGATGATGAGTCTCTCGAACGCGTTTGACGAAGGGGATTTGCGCGATTTTGACCGCCGCGTTCGCCAAGAAGTCGGCCAAGCGGCGTACGTGTGCGAATTGAAAATTGACGGCCTCGCCGTCTCTGTCCGCTATGAAGACGGCTATTTCACTCAAGGGGCAACACGTGGTGACGGAACGACCGGCGAGGACATTACGGAAAATTTAAAAACGATCCGCTCGCTGCCGCTTCGCCTGAAAGAGCCGGTGTCGCTGGAGGCGCGCGGCGAAGCGTTCATGCCGAAAGCATCGTTTTTACGTTTGAATGAGGAGCGAAAAGCCCGGGGCGAAGAGCTGTTTGCCAATCCGCGCAACGCCGCGGCCGGCTCGCTTCGCCAGCTCGATCCGAAAGTGGCGGCATCGCGCCAGCTCGATTTGTTCGTCTACGGCTTGGCCAATGCCGAAGAACTTGGCATTGAGTCGCACAGCGAGGCGCTCAACTACTTACAGGCGCTCGGGTTTAAAGTGAATCCAGAGCGGCGGCGCTGCGCGAACATCGATGAGGTGATCGCCTTCATCAACGAATGGCATGAAAAACGACCGCAGCTGCCGTACGAGATCGACGGCATTGTCATTAAAGTCGATTCGTTTGTCCAACAGCGGCAGCTTGGCGTCACGGCAAAAAGTCCGCGCTGGGCGATCGCCTACAAATTCCCGGCTGAAGAAGTGGTGACGACGCTCATCGGCATTGAGGTCAACGTCGGGCGCACCGGCGTCGTCACTCCGACGGCGATTCTCGAGCCGGTCCGCGTCGCCGGCACGACCGTGCAGCGCGCCACCCTTCACAACGAAGACTTTATCCGCGAGAAAGACATTCGCATCGGCGATGCGGTCATTATCAAAAAAGCGGGCGACATCATCCCGGAAGTCGTCGGCGTCGTCGTGGACCGGCGCAACGGGGACGAAACGCCGTTTGCGATGCCGACGCACTGCCCGGAATGCCAAAGCGAACTCGTCCGCTTGGATGGAGAAGTGGCGCTTCGCTGCCTGAATCCGAAATGCCCAGCCCAGCTGCGCGAACGGCTCATCCACTTCGCGTCGCGGGCGGCGATGAACATTGAAGGATTGGGCGAAAAAGTGGTCACCCAACTGTTTAACGCCGGCCTCGTCCACGATGTCGCCGATTTGTACCGATTGACGAAAGAACAGCTCATCGGTTTGGAACGGATGGGCGAAAAGTCAGCAGCCAACTTGCTTGCCGCCATTGAAGCGTCGAAGCAAAACTCGCTTGAGCGGCTGTTGTTTGGCCTTGGCATCCGCTACGTCGGGGCGAAAGCCGCCCAGCTTTTGGCCGAGCATTTTGAAACGATGGAGCGGCTCGAGAAAGCGACGAAAGAGGAATTAATGGCCGTGCCGGAAATCGGGGAAAAAATGGCCGACTCGATCACCGCCTTCTTTGCCCAGCCGGAAGCGGCCGAGCTGTTGAATGAGCTGCGGCTTTATGGCGTCAACATGGCATACAAAGGGCCGAAGCGGGCGGCTGAGGCGCCCGCTGACTCCGCCTTCGCTGGCAAAACGGTCGTCTTGACCGGAAAACTTATGTCCATGTCGCGCAACGAAGCGAAAGAACAAATCGAACGGCTCGGCGGGCGCGTCACTAGCAGCGTCAGCCGCAGCACCGATCTTGTCATCGCCGGAGAGGATGCCGGATCGAAGCTCGATAAAGCCCAGCAGCTTGGCATTGAGATTTGGGACGAATCACGATTTTTGCAAGAGATCAGCAGGGAGGAACGATGAAACAGATTCTATCACTTCGTAGCTTAGTTGCCCGTCGTTGGACGAACCGGGCCCGAAAGCGGTTGGCTGCCATCGGGCTCGCCTCCATCTGTTTGTTGTCTGCTTGTGCGCCGAAGTTTGATCAAGGTCAAGTAGTGCAAAATAAGGGCGATAAAGAGCAAGAAGCGGTCATTCCGAAATACAACATTTCCGACTCGTACTACCGCGTCGTATTGCCCTTTAAACCGTCCGGGGCGCGCGGGGAGGTTGTCAATGATTTAAACACGCGCCTTGATGTCGACGAGTTTGAGACGGGACTCATGCGCCTGGCCACGGAGCAGTTTCCGACGGATGAGTACTTGTTCCAAGAAGGGCAATATTTGGACAGCGAGACGGTCGGAAAATGGCTCGCTCGCAAGAAGACGGACCGCCAGCTAAAGGAAGAGAAAATGAAGCCGGAAGACAACATCGGCTTAAACCCACCGATCAGCGACACGGGAACAAACGAACAAAAAAACAAACAAAGCCCGATTTATTTGGCGAGCATTTTGGAACATGATTATTTGGTGAAGATCGACAACGACAAAGTGAAGCTCGGCGGCATCGCTATCGGCCTGGCGTTAAACTCCGTCCACTATTACTCGACCGAACAAGGCTATCCGCGCGAGGTCAAAATCAAAGACGATGTCATCGAACGGGAAGGAAAGCGGATCGCCGCTGAGGTGTTGAAGCGACTGCGGAGCATGAAAGGGCTCGGCAGCGTGCCGATTACGATCGCTTTATACAAACAAGCGCCCCGTTCATCTGTCGTTCCAGGCCACTTTTTTGCCGTCACCCATGTCGATGAAGGAAGCAGCACCATCGATGATTGGGAGGCGGTGAACGAGGAATATTATTTATTCCCGTCCGATGAGGCGGAAGAGAACCATCGTGATGACTGGCTCAAATTCAACAATTTTAAATCAGACGTTGAAGACTTTTTCCCGAACTACACCGGCATCGTCGGCAGAGGGTTGTACGTCAACGACCAGCTTCAGAAGTTAACGATCAACATTACGATGCCGTTTTACGGCAAAGCGGAAGTGATCGGCTTTACCCAATACGTGACCGGCTTGGTGATGGAAAAATTCCCGGACTACATCACCGTCAATGTCTACATCGCCTCGGCCGGCCAGCCGGAAAGCCTCATCGTGCGCCAGGCGAAAGCAGACGAGCCGTTTGTGCATATTTATCAATGACAACGCGTCGCATCCTCTCTGGACGAGCCGGAGGGGATGTGTTTTTTGCGATGTTGCGCTTCTAAAAGGCTGGTGAAAACGGATTAGCTGGCAGCCTGTCGACGTGATTTGCCGGATGGGGGGACAGATTGGTAAAATAATGAATATCTGGATATGAGTAAAGGTGTGTCATGATCATGAAAGCCATTTGTGTGTTTTGCGGATCAAGTTATGGACAAAGGATGAAATATAAGGAAGCGGCCCAAGAGCTCGGAACGTTTTTAGCCCGAAGCGGCATTACGCTCATTTACGGCGGCGGGACGCGGGGCTTGATGGGAGAGGTTGCTGAGGCGGCGCTAGGCCATCAAGGGCGCGTGGTCGGGATCATTCCGCAATTTTTGAAAGACCGGGAAGTGGCGCATGATCGGTTGACCGAACTGTTGGTCGTCGATACGATGCATACGCGCAAGGCGAAAATGTACGAGGCGGCCGACGGGTTTATCGCCATGCCCGGGGGCTATGGAACGTACGAAGAGCTGTTTGAAGTGCTCTCGTGGTCGCGCGTCGGCCTCCATCAAAAGCCGATCGGCCTGCTCAATGTGGACGGGTTTTTCGACCCGCTCCTTGACTTGCTTCGGCATACCGTCGAAAACGGATTTGCCGCGCCGGAAGATCTCGGTCTGATTGTCAGCGCTGAGGATGTTTCGACGCTGTATGAGCGGATGAAAATGTTCTGCCATCACCGCCGCTCTTGACGATTGGGGGGAGGCGGAACGGTTCGCCGCCTTTTCTATTGCTGGGCGAAGGGCGCTATGGCTATTTATCCGGCTGGTAAGTCGTTCACTTCATGAGCGACGCGGATGCCGGATTCGATGGCTCCTTGAATCCAACCGTGATGAGTGGAAGCATGCTCCCCGGCAAAATGCACTCTTCCTTCGGGAGCGGCGATATACGGCGACAGCTCTGTCACTTGGTTCGGCTTCATCATCGTGAAGGCGCCGCCGGAGTATGGATAGCGCGATCAAGTCCTAATGTTTGTGTAAAATCCGACTCTCATCCAGCGAACTTAAGTTTCCGGAAAATAGAACCGCTTGGTGCTACGGCCCCGCTTCTTTTTACACAAATTCTTGGACTTCATCTAAAAAGGATCAAGTCCTGATTATTGTGTAAATTTTCATTTCTTGGTTCAGCGATTTGGAGAAATCAAACTACTTTTTCCGTTTCTTTTTACACAAAATCTTGGACTTAATCGATAGCGCACCCAACTATGGCTTGTTCCCGTTTCAAATTCACGGTAGACTTGTTCGCCATGGATGACAGCTAAGTTTTTTAGCGTATATTCAAGCCGCTCCCCATCGCCTAAGCTGTCCCATGGGATCGTGTCATCTTCCCACGTATAACTGGCTAGTACAACGCCCGGTCCCGTAGTGCCGATGCCTTGGCTTGGGTATTGGGTGTATCGAATCGGCAAGTCCGAGACCGTTTTGCCGCCGAACATCCCTTCCTTTTCCCAAAACCGTGTTTTAAACTGGATGCCGGTTTTCGTTGAACCGGCATAATGCAGTTCGCGAATGGCTTTCCATTTGTTTTCGGAAAACGAATGGCGCGGCTCCATTTCAACAAACTGCAAAATTGAAAACGGGATGGTGATGATCACGCGATCTGCTGTGATTTGAAACGGCTGGAGAATTTTTGTATGGGTGGCGTGGATGGTGACGCTGTTTTCGTGCTGAACGATTTTTTGCACTTTATGGCTAAAGAAGATCTCATCCTTCAGTTTTGGCAGAAATGCCTTTGGAAGCCGATCGTTTCCGCCGGCAATTTCGCCGCCCTTGCCGTTTTCACCGCGCCAGGATGAAGGCGCGGTTAATTCCATCTTATTCGGCGGCAAAGGGGAGTATGTGAGAACAGGAATGTCCGTCACGATCTGGAAACGATATACGTCCCGCCATCTATTTCAATGCGGTGCTGCTCCTGTATACCCACAAGCCGGCACAAAAACGGACGCGTCGACGGCTGGCGGTGGGCTGGGCTTCATAAAAATGAAGGGTAATGCCGCCGACGGCTAGTTCAGCGTACGCACCTGCCTCATCGCGCCCAAAGCGGGGGTCAGGAAGGCCAAACAGCCGCCGATACACGTCGATGGTGCGGCGAAGGTCGAGCGTATAGACGCTGATGGACGACAAAGAAAGAGACCCAACCGGGTGGCGAATCAGCGGCGCCAGCTCATTCATCCGCACGTCATCGTCATCGCCCCACTGGATAAAAAACGGGTAACGGAACGCCCCGTCTATGTCGTCTTCTATAAACAGCATGGTCCACGTCAATCGTTTGCCATCATAGCGCTGGCGGCTGCCAGGGAGCGGCCCGATCGGGGTGAACCCTTTGTTTTTGAGCTGTGCGGCCAACGTTTCGATATCGTTCGTTCGAAAGGCGAACTGGGAAAAGCCGTTTCCGTCTTCGCGGTCGGCGACAAGCTGGGCGATGAGCGGATTTCCGCACGTTTTTGCCGTCTGCTCATCGGCAATGCCGATCCATTCGATGTAGCGCAAATGGTCGAAATAACACAAAGCATTATACGTTCCCCATGACGGATGGCGGCCGCCATGGATGGATGTAAACCCCAACTGTTCAAACGCAGCTTTCGCCTGTTCCGGCCGCTCGGTCAAATGGACGAGATGGTCAAACGCAACATTCATGGCGGCGGGCTCCTTCCGTATTGAGAATCGATTAACGAAACAGCATTTCTTTGAGCTTGTAAATGATTCGTTCGTTATCGACGGTGCGGTGGGCGATGAAATTCAAGTCCAGTTTGATGTCTTCGATCTGGGCGGCCAATTGCTCGTAGCGGGAGTCCATTTTTTGTTCGAGGTGTTCCACCGTTTGCTTCAATGAAGCGAATTCCTGATGAAGATGGTGGACGTCAGCGGCGAGAGCTTCCAGCTTCGCGTCCGTTTCGTCTTGACGATGAAGAAGGGCGGTCACGATGCCGTTCAATTCCTTTTGTCCGGTGCGAAGCGAATCTTGTTCTTGGCGCAGACGCTGTTGTTCCAAACGGATTTCTTGCTGCTCTTTGCGAATCTCTTGTTGTTCTTTTCGAATCTCCTGTTGCTCTTTCCGGATTTCTTGTTGCTCTTTCCGGATTTCTTGTTGCTCTTTCCGGATTTCTTGCTGTTCCTGGCGAATGGCGATTTGTTCCCGCTCAAGCCGCTCTTGGCCTTCCACGAGCTTTTGCAGTGTCCCGTCCATCGCGTTCAAGCGGTCGAGCACTTGGGCGAGCAAGGCTTCACTCATCGTCATTATTCCCCCTTTTTCATCAGTTATGGCTATTATAGTACATATGTTCGGACGTGTCAATGGGCAACAAAGCAAATGTTGGCTGGAATGTTGCTTTATTTCCTTAACGTTTGGTATCATCATAGTATTGTGGAAGGTCGACCATGCGGAGGTGAACAAAATGTCGCGAATTTCGATTGAACAAGTGAAACATGTCGCCGATTTGGCACGGTTGGCGATTACGGATGAAGAGGCGGAGATGTTTACGAAACAGCTCGATGCGATCATTACGTTTGCCGAGCAGTTGAATGAATTGGATACGGAGAACGTTCCGCCGACTTCACACGTGCTCGATATGAGAAACGTCATGCGCGAGGATGTTCCCGAACCGGGGCTGCCGCGCGAGGAAGTGTTGAAAAACGCACCGGACCAGCAAGACGGCCAGTTCCGCGTGCCGGCCATTTTAGAGTAAGGAGGGGGATTTATGCCGCTTTTTGATCATACGGTGTCGGAATTACATACGTTGCTGCAGAAAAAGGAAGTATCGATTTCCGATTTAGTCGACGAATCGTTCCGCCGCATCGGCGAAGTGGAAGAGAAAGTGCAAGCGTTTTTAACGTTAAATGAAGAACAGGCGCGGGCGAAAGCGAAAGAGTTGGATGACCAGCTCGCCAAGGGCGAAGAAACGAACCCGCTGTTCGGCTTGCCGATCGGCATTAAAGACAACATCGTCACCAAAGGACTGCGCACGACATGCGCAAGCAAAATTTTATACAACTTTGACCCGATCTACGACGCCACCGTCATGGAGCGGTTGCACGCCGCAGGGACGATCACGGTCGGGAAGCTGAACATGGACGAGTTCGCCATGGGCTCGTCGACGGAAAACTCTGGTTTTCAACTGACGCGCAACCCGTGGGACTTAGAGCGCGTTCCGGGCGGCTCGAGCGGCGGTTCGGCGGCGGCGGTGGCGGCCGGTGAAGTGCCGTTTTCGTTAGGCTCGGATACGGGGGGGTCGATCCGCCAGCCGGCGGCGTTTTGCGGTGTCGTCGGACTGAAGCCCACATACGGCCGCGTCTCGCGCTTTGGCCTCGTCGCGTTTGCGTCGTCGCTCGACCAAATCGGCCCGATTACGCGCACGGTCGAAGACAACGCCTATTTATTGCAAGCGATCGCTGGCGTCGACCCGATGGACTCGACGTCGGCGAACATTCCGGTGCCGAACTATGTCGAGGCGCTGACAGGAGATATTAAAGGTTTAAAAATTGCCGTGCCGAAAGAATATGTAGGCGAAGGCGTCGAAGAAGGCGTGCGCCAGTCGGTGTTTGAGGCGCTCAACGTACTTGAGAAGCTCGGTGCGACGTGGGAAGAAGTGTCCCTGCCGCATTCGAAATATGCGCTCGCGACGTACTATTTGCTTGCTTCGTCGGAAGCATCGGCGAACCTCGCTCGCTTTGACGGCGTGCGCTACGGCTACCGGACGGACAACGCGAAAAACTTGATCGATATGTATAAACTGACACGAAGCGAAGGGTTTGGAGCGGAGGTCAAGCGCCGCATTATGCTCGGGACGTTCGCGTTAAGCTCGGGCTATTACGATGCGTACTACAAAAAAGCACAAAAAGTGCGGACGTTAATCAAACGAGATTTTGAGAACGTCTTTGAACAATATGATGTCATCATCGGTCCGACAACGCCGACGCCGGCGTTTAAAATCGGCGAGAAAACAAACGATCCGCTGACGATGTACATGAACGACATTTTGACGATTCCGGTCAACTTGGCAGGCGTGCCGGCCATTTCTGTGCCGTGCGGCTTTGTCGACGGCTTGCCAGTCGGCTTGCAAATCATTGGCAAGCACTTCGATGAAAGCACCGTCTACCGCGTCGCCCATGCGTTTGAGCAGGCGACGGACTACCATAAGCAAAAACCGGTGTTGTAAGGGGGGTTAGGTGATGAACTTTGAAACGGTCATCGGACTTGAGGTGCACGTCGAGCTGAAAACGAAATCGAAAATTTTCTCAAGCAGCCCGAACGCGTTCGGCGCGCCCCCGAACACGCAAACGAACGTCATCGACTTAGGGTATCCGGGCGTGCTGCCGGTCTTGAACCGCCAGGCGGTCGAATTTGCGATGAAAGCGGCGATGGCGTTAAACTGCGAAATCGCGACCGAAACGAAATTTGACCGCAAAAACTACTTTTATCCGGATAACCCGAAAGCGTACCAAATTTCGCAATACGATCAGCCGCTCGGCAAAAACGGCTGGATTGAAATTGAAGTGAACGGGAAAAAGAAAAAAATCGGCATCACCCGGATTCACTTAGAAGAGGACGCCGGCAAATTGACCCACACAGGCGACGGCTATTCACTTGTCGACTTTAACCGCCAAGGGACGCCGCTCATCGAGATCGTCTCGGAACCCGACATCCGTTCGCCGGAAGAGGCATACGCCTACTTGGAAAAACTAAAAGCGATCATCCAGTACACGGGCGTCTCCGACTGCAAAATGGAGGAAGGGTCGCTCCGCTGCGACGCGAACATTTCGCTTCGCCCGATCGGATCGGACAAGTTCGGCACGAAGACGGAGTTGAAAAACTTAAACTCGTTCAACTTCGTCCGCATGGGGCTCGAGTACGAAGCGAAGCGGCAGGAGAAAATTTTGCTTTCGGGCGGCGTCATCCGCCAAGAAACGCGGCGCTTTGACGAAGCGACAAAAACGACGGTGCTGATGCGCGTTAAAGAAGGATCAGAAGACTACCGCTACTTCCCAGAGCCCGACTTGGTTATGCTTTACATTGACGACGAATGGAAAGCGCGCGTCCGCGCCTCGATTCCGGAGCTGCCGGACGCCCGCCGGAAGCGGTATGTCAAAGAGCTCGGCTTGCCGGAATACGATGCCAAAGTGTTGACATTGACAAAAGAAATGGCGGACTTCTTCGAAGCGACCGTTGCGAACGGCGCCGATCCGAAACTGGCGTCAAACTGGCTCATGGTCGAAGTATCCGGGTACTTAAACGCCGAGCAAAAAGAGCTCCATGACATCGCCTTGACGCCGGAAAGCTTGGCTGGGATGATCAAACTGATCCAAAACGGTACGATTTCGTCGAAAATCGCGAAAAAAGTGTTTAAAGAACTCGTCGAACACGGCGGCGACCCGGAGAAAATCGTCAAAGAAAAAGGGCTCGTGCAAATTTCCGACGAAGGAGCGCTGCGCAAAATTGTACTCGAAGTGCTGGACGCCAACCCGCAGTCGGTCGAAGACTATAAAAACGGCAAAGACCGTGCGCTCGGCTTCCTCGTCGGGCAAGTGATGAAGGCGACGAAAGGCCAAGCAAACCCGCCGCTTGTCAATAAGCTGCTCGTGGAAGAAATCAAGAAGCGCTAAATGACAAGAAAAGCCCGCCAATCAGCGGGCTTCTCCTATAAGGAGATTTTTTAGATTTTTTGAAAAATACAATTGACAGCCCACAGCGGAAATGGTAGATTTTTATATAAAACCAACTGAATTAGTTGGATATAGACACCAGGATGAGCGGGAGAGGAAGAAACAAAAAAGAGGGGGATAAAAACGATGAGTGAAGAACGCGCTTTCCGCCCGGAGACGCTCGCCGTTCACGCCGGGCAAAAACCGGATGCGGAGACGGGCTCACGGGCGGTGCCGATTTACCAAACGAGTTCATATGTGTTTCGCGACAGTGAGCATGCGGCCAATTTGTTTGGCTTGAAAGAGGAAGGATACATTTACACCCGCATTATGAACCCGACGAACGATGTGCTCGAAAAGCGGATCGCCGCACTCGAAGGCGGGATCGGGGCGCTCGCGCTCTCATCAGGGCAGGCGGCAGTGTTTTATTCGATCATCAACATCGCCTCGGCGGGCGATGAAATCGTCTCGTCTTCGTCCATTTACGGCGGCACGTACAACTTGTTCGCCCATACGATGCGCAAGTTCGGCATTACGGTGAAGTTTGTCGATTCGTCCGATCCGGAAAACTTTGAGCGGGCGATCACCGACAAAACGAAAGCCTTGTTCGCCGAAACGATCGGCAACCCGAAAAACGATGTGTTGGACATTGAAGCGGTGGCTGACATCGCCCATCGCCACGCCATCCCGCTGATTGTCGACAACACGGTAGCGAGCCCATACTTATTGCGGCCCATTGAGTTTGGCGCCGATATCGTCGTCCACTCGGCGACGAAGTTTATCGGCGGGCACGGCAATTCGATCGGCGGCGTTATTGTTGACAGCGGCAAGTTTGACTGGAAAGGAAGCGGCAAGTTCCCGGAGTTCACCGAACCGGACCCGAGCTACCACGGTTTGGTGTATGCGGATGCCGTCGGTGAAGCGGCGTACATCACCAAAGCGCGCATCCAGCTGTTGCGCGATTTAGGAGCGGCGCTGTCGCCGTTTAATGCGTTTTTGCTTTTGCAAGGGCTGGAGACGCTCCATTTGCGGATGCAGCGCCATAGTGAAAACGCCCTCGCCGTCGCCAAGTTTTTAGAAGAGGAAGAGGCGGTCGAATCGGTCAGCTATCCAGGCCTTCCAAGCCATCCGTCGCATGAACTGGCGAAAAAGTATTTGCCGAATGGGCAAGGGGCGATCGTCACGTTTGAAATCAAAGGCGGCGTTGAAGCCGGCAAAAAACTGATCGACTCGGTCAAGCTGTTCTCTCATTTGGCCAACATCGGCGATTCGAAATCGCTCATCATCCACCCGGCCAGCACGACGCACGAGCAGCTGAGCCCGGAAGAACAGCTGTCCGCCGGCGTCACCCCAGGCCTTGTGCGCCTGTCCGTCGGCACGGAAGCGATCGACGACATTTTGGACGACTTGCGCCAAGCCATTCGCCAAAGCCAGACGGTGGCGGTGAAGTAGCGGACATCAGGAGATGCTTATTCAACGCCATATTACACGATGATCAATATGCTAGATTCTTTAAGGCATTTCCTTTGGTGGAAATGCCTTATTAACATGTTTATTGCAAAATAAAAATGCAGAGATCTGCAGAGAATTTGGCTTAGGCCAACTTGACATGGAGTGGGGGGTGTGATAGCCTTTTTAGGCATAGCCAGCCCTTGATATTGCTGGCTTCCTGGCTTTTTAATCACGCCCCCAGAGGCTCCATGTCAAGTTGTCATTCTCTGCACTTGTCCTTGCAAAACTCTGTATTTTTTCGTTGCAGAAAACATTATTAACTATAGATACAACGAAGAAGTTTAACATATCCTTGACGGAAAAGCGGTTTGTCCATTTTCGGCTGTCGAAGGCAAGCGACAGGCTTGCCTCCGTCACGTCAAGGCGTGACGGAAGACTGAACAACCATGCGCTTTACAGACCTAGGGATCTGGAAGCGCGTTCTTCGTTCGCTCGACAGTCGAGCAAACGTTCGATAAGAGTGACAAATGTTAAAGCTTCAAGGTATCTGTGAATAATCGTTTATAATACCGCCATAAAACCATATTCCAAGCCCCCTGACGCTTCATCATTGTTCTGTTCACTTCTATAAGCATGGATAAAATCCCTAGTTTGAAATTTTTGATATAGAGACATTTGGTGTTAATTTTGTTAAATTATTGTTTTTTTTTTTTTAGCTTTATAATATTTCATAGGACCGGTCCTGCGTTTTCAAAAATTGATTAGGGGAGAGGGGATCGAATCATGAAGCAAAGACTTAAAAAAGTTGCTGCTTTGCTTGCTTTTATCTCATTCATTGTGGTAGGGGGAGTCAGCGCCGCATCTTATGTTACGTATGCTGGGGTTCTCCCTCGCTTTCAAGGCGATACGGAATTAGCAAGCGCCAATAAAGCGACGAACAGTAAAAGCAAAGTGGAAAATTCGGTTGTTGGCGCTGAATATAAAGCCAATATGTGGATTCAGCAAGGCTCGACGAAAGTGTCGCCAACGGCAAAGGATGTAACCGACAATGACACGCGTTATTTCACGGTCGATCAAAGCGCTGTTGGTAAAAAAGTTTCATTAGTGGCGGAAAATGCATCCTTCACTTACGTTACGGTTGACATCGCAGGCAAATTTTATCCCGACAATTGATTGAGTTATAGATATGTTCGGTCAACTTGGATAAGAAAGCGGTTTGCTTCATCGGGTTCGTCTTCTTCCATTATCACGAAGAAGACGGACCTTAACAGAAGAATTAGGGGATGATATGATGTATGCGGAATTGCTCAAACTTTTGAAAAATAGGAACCTTTATATTAGCGTGGCTTGCCTGTTGTTGCTCGTCATTGGCGCCGTTGTGTTGGGGGTGAAAGATTATCGTGAAAACGTGCAGTTGCTTCAACGAATTTATCATCACGACCCAAATGTTTTCGCCTTGACTTCCCCCCACCTTGAATGGGTTGGTCTAGGGGGCTACCGCTTTAATGTACTTTCATCTCTATATTACTTTCTTTTTCCACTATTGTTGTCGATTCCATTGGTAGATTCGATTTATCGTGAGCGAAAGAGCGGAAATGTTCATTATCAATTGACGCGGATGGGAAGAAACGTTTATTACAGAAGGAAATTTCTGTTTGCTTACATTAGTGCTTTCCTCCTGTTCCTCCTTCCTCTCGTGCTGGGAGTTGTGCTGGTGAATCTTTTGACGAACCATTGGGATTATTCGAGTTTTTCACAGGCCTACCGGCAATTGGTCAATGGCACGTTGCCGTTGCCAGACAATTCATTTGAAGGGGAAAAGAAACTCCTGTTTTCTCCTTTATTGCAAATCTCCCCTTATTGGTATGTTCTCGCGTATTATGTCATGGGCGGGTTGTTTGCCGGCGGCTACGTTTGTCTTGGTTTGGGATTTTCTTTTTTATTGAAAAATCGATATTTGATTACTTTGATGCCGCAAATCATTTATATGGTTTGTTGGGCGGCGCTGACTATCACCAGCCAACTTGGCTGGGATCCGTTTAATTTCTTAATTCCTTCACAGCCAGTGGAAGGATTGTCCTATTGGAAAATCGTCATCGTGTTTGTCCTCCAATTGTTGATTGCGGTAGGGGTATTTTCATATGGAGTGAAGAAAAGTGAAGATGTTCTCTAGACAGAACGTTTTTTTCGTCTGGCAAGATTTGATGTTACAACGAGCCGTTCTCAAGATTATTTTGGGTGTTATGGCTTTGTTGATGGTGGCGGGCATCTTTCCGTTAGGAATGGTGACGGTTGGGAAGTGGCACAGTCTTAAAGATTTTATCTTGCTCTATCGATATGAATTTTTTCATCTGCCTGCGTTTTTGTTTCTTTTAGGCTCCGCGCTTCAAACTAATGCGTGGGTAGTCCTAAGAAGGTATCGCACGCGAAGGCAAATCGGGCTGCATAAAGCGTTGTTGGTCATCGTTCTGGCAGGGGGCGTGTCTCTCTGGGTTGCCGCAGTAGGCGGATTATGTACAACGTTTGCGAAATACATCATCTATCCCAATATACAAAACGTCCATGCGGCTTTTTTGTACGTGCCGCATAGCGGAGATAAAAGCTCGTTTCCCTACTTTCTTGTTATGTATTTTTTTATTACAGCTATATACGGATTGTTGTTTATAGCGTTCATTGATTTTGGATGGAATCGCTTTTTCGCCTTCGTTGCCGTCATCATACTGGCTATATTGGATATGTTCACTGTGCACATGCTCCCTTATTTGTTTTACATAAGCGAACGGACGGCTCCCGTTTGGACAATTTTGCTTCTCATTATGATGATGGTGGTGTTGGTCTATATCATTTGTCTTTCGTCAAGCCAAAAAAACTACTATGTTCAGGATGATCTTTTATGAAGCCGATGGATTTGGAGTTTACCCTGATCAAAATCGATGCTAAAAGAATTTTCATCACCTGCCTCCTGTTTCCACTGTTGGGCGCTATGATGTCCAGTCGGTCAGAGGCGTTTTCTTCCCAACGCCTATCGGAGTTGTTCGCCCGCTTATTTGGAGCGGTGACGTTTTCCAATTGGATGTATTGGTTGATGATTTGTTTCGGCTATATCGTGTTGCTCCAAATCGTTTGGAAAAAACGGGATAAATATTTTGAGCATAAACTGTTCCTTGTGTTGAGGGATGCGACGTCATATACAATGGCTAGGCTGCTGGCAGGGGCCCTGTTTACATTGGGATATGTCTTGTCGGTGTTTTTGATCGCTGGCGGCTTCGGCCTTTTTGTGGCGCATATGTCGTTTTCGTTTGACCGTTCGCTGGTGCTCATGTTCATTGGCATCGCCGTGAATTTATATTGGCATGCCGGTTTGTGGATGTTGTTGAACGTGTATGCCAACCATCATGTAGCGAATGCCGTCATTCTCGCTTTGTTTTTTGTGGGTGTCAAGATGCCGATGCCTTTTGTTCCTTTGTACTACAGCATGGTGGATCTTGTGCGGAGCAGTTCGATATGGTGGTCTGCCTTGATCGTGGAACTCTTGTCAATCATTGCGTTCGGGTATTGGACGATCAAGAGAGTGAAGAACGCGGATTATATTTAGGAGGTTTTTGACATGAAGGCAGTCGTTTTGTCCAATGTTTCGAAAACGATAAAAGCAAGGGAAGTTTTGCGCAATATCAACTTAGAGTTGGAGAAAGGAAAGATTTATGGATTCGTCGGGCCGAACGGATCGGGGAAAACGATGTTATTTCGAGTCATAAGCGGACTTGTCAAACCGTCCAGCGGCACAGTGACGGTATTTGGGCAGACGTTGCATCAAGACGTATCGTTTCCGAGCGATATTGCTGTTTTGTTGGAAAAACCGGGTTTCCTTGAGCAATACTCAGGATTCGATAATTTACATTTTTTAGCCATGATTCAAAACAAAATCGGCAAGCGTGAGGTGGAAGAAGCAATCGAACGGGTGGGTCTAGATCCGCGTGATAAAAGGCCGGTGAAGGCGTATTCTCTCGGAATGAGACAAAGGCTGGCCATCGCGCAGTGCATGATGGAGAAGCCGCAACTCATGTTGCTCGATGAACCGATGAATGGGTTGGATGAAAAATCGGTAGACCAAGTGTATGAGATTATCAGGGAAGAAAACGAAAGAGGCTGCACCATTTTGTTGACGTCTCACCACAAAGTAGATATCGAGTCGCTATGCCATCATGTGTATTCCATGAACGAAGGGGTCATCACAGGTATGACAACGCTGCGTTCAAAATAATCCGATCTCAGAACACAAGCGTGAGAGGGTGTGGACAAAATTGGAAAAAGGTTTTGCTTGGAACGACTCGTTGCTGAGCCGTTTGGGTGATGGCCCCATTCCGTTGGCCGCCGTTTCTGATCGGGTAAAAGCGTTACGTAGAGTGTCTTAGTCGTCCGTTCTATTGACCCAAGCTGGCCTCTTTTGATGAATCATCACGAACAAGCCGCTGTTTTTGGAAGACGGTGAGGGTCGCTTTGTCAGCGGCCAAGGGGGCTGACCTAAAAGGTAATTTTCACAGAGAAAAGAAGATGTCCTGATCGTTTGGGGACACCTTCTTCAAGTTGTTTTTAATCATAGAACATTTTGCGTAAGCGCGGTCGTGTTTGTGGGCTGTGAGGCGGTATGTGTTTCGAATTAGGAGTCGACGCTCACGGATCGTTTACAGTCCTTTCGGCGTCACTTTCTTTTCGACTTTGCGCAGCAGCCAGTCAAACAAAATCGCTAATATCGCAGCGGGGATGGCGCCGGCTAAAATCAAGTTTTTGTCGGCGATGCGCAAGCCGCGGTCGATCAAGTCGCCAAGCCCACCGGCGCCGATGAATGTCGCCAACGCGGCGACGCCGATTGTCAGCACCGTCGCCGTGCGCACGCCGGCCATGATCACCGGGAGCGAGAGAGGAAGCTCGACCATCCATAAAATTTGTCGCGATGTCATCCCCATCCCCCATCCAGCGTCCACAAGCGCCGGATCGACGCCGAGAATGCCGGTATACGTATTGCGCAAAATCGGCAACAGGGCGTACAGCGTCAAGGCGATGATCGCCGGCAGTTTGCCGATGCCGAAAATCGGAAGCATAAACCCAAGCAAGGCCAAGCTCGGAATCGTTTGAATGATGGCGGCGACGCCGATGATCGGCTCGGCGAGCTTCCGGCAGCGCGTCAAAACGACGCCAAGCGGTACGGCGACGGCAATCGCGATGCCCATGGCAATGGCCGATAGCAGCACATGCTCTTGAAAGGCGATCCAAATTTCTTCTTTTCGTTCGATAAACGTTTGTAATAACTCCATTGTATCCCTCCTTGGCGGAAAAAGCGGCAGCGCTTAGCCGCCGCTTAGTCATGGATTGAGGACGAAAGATGGATAAGGTTCATTTTCGCCAACGGCCGATTCCTGTCGGCAGACGGGCCGTCTTTTTGAAAGGAGCCGCGGCCGAGCCAAGTTCCTAGCACCAGGCAGCGGCACGGTGTTTCCACCGGCTATTTGCCCGCTGTTCCTTACGCGCGCTGCTGGAACGTCCACTCAGCGAGCGCCCGCATCATGCTCGAGCGTGTAATCCCGCCGACAAGTCGGTCGCCGTCCAACACCGGGATAATGCGCACATCCGGGTTTTGAAACAAGGCGGCGACGTTCGTGACGTCCGCTTCTTTCGCCAATGTTGTCACATCGTAATCGGCGATGTCGGCGACTAACAAATGCTCTTCATTATAGCGCTGTTCGATTTGTTTCAGCGTGACGATGCCGAGAAAGGCTTGCTTTTTATCGACAACGACCAAACTATCTACTTTTCTCGCTTTCATCAATCGGAACGCTTCGGCCAAGCCGCGCCGCGGGGAGATGGTCGCGACATCCGCCGACATTAAATCTTCCGCCGTCGGCACGGCCGTCTGCTTTGTAAGCAATCGGTTTTCCCCAATAAACTCGCGCACAAACGAGTTCGCTGGCCGCCGAAGCATTTGGTCGGGTGTGGCGAACTGGATGATTTCCCCGTCTTTCATGAGCGCGATCCGATCAGCGATTTTAATCGCCTCATCCATATCGTGGGTGACAAAGACGATCGTTTTGTGGATTTCCTCTTGCAGGCGGACGATGTCATCTTGCAGCTGCTCGCGGCTGATCGGGTCCAAGGCGCTGAACGGCTCATCCATTAAAATGATATCCGGCTCGGCGGCCAAGGCGCGGACGACGCCGACGCGCTGCTGCTGACCGCCGCTGAGCTCCGATGGATAGCGGTGCTTGAACGTCGAAGGGTCTAACCCGACGAGCTCGAGCAGTTCGTCAACCCGTTTTTCATAGGCGTGTTTTTCCCATTTTTTCAGCTTCGGCACGAGGGCGATGTTTTCCGCGATCGTCATGTGCGGAAACAAGCCGATTTGCTGGATGACATAGCCGATGTTGCGCCGCAGTTCGACCGGGTCAAGCTCGGAAATGTCTTGCCCGTCGATATACACTTTGCCCGATGTCGGCTCGATCAACCGGTTGATCATCCGCATTGTCGTCGTTTTTCCGCACCCGCTCGGCCCAATCAAGGCAACAAGCTCCCTCTTGCGGATGTCAAGATTGATATTTTTTAAGGCGACAAACCCGTCTTCATACTGTTTCGTCACGTTTTCAAAGCGAATCATGGGCATTCCTCGCTTTCTAGTCAATCAGTCCTTCCTTCTTCAAGAAGTCAATCGCCACCTCGCGCGGCTGCTTTCCTTCCAAGTTGACTTCGCCGTTTAATTTCATCATTTTTTCATCGGTCAAAATGTTGGTCAGTTTGTTCAGTTTTTCTTCCAGTCCTGGGTTGGCATCGAGCACCTCTTGGCGGATGATCGGCACAGCGTGGTACGGCGGGAAGTAATGTTTATCATCTTTTAATACAACAAGATCATATTTTTTAATGCGGGCATCGGTCGTGTAGGCGGTGATGACGTCAATCTCGCCGTTTTTCGCCGCTTCGTATTGCAAGTCCGGGTCGATATTGACCGTTTTTTTGAAGTGAAATCCGTACGTATCGACAAGCCCGTCATAGCCGTCGCTTCGCTCAAAAAACTCGGCGTCCGACCCGAACGTGAGGGAGGACGAATGCTTGACCAAGTCGGAGTACGTTTTCACCCCGAGCTTTTCGGCGAGGTCTCTTCTCATCGCCAACGCATACGTGTTGTTAAATCCGAGTGGTTTGAGCCAAGCGATGTTGTATTTTTCCTTATATAGTTTCTTCGTTTCGTTGTAAATTTGTTCGGGCGTCTTTGCGGGATCGTACGGCTGTTTTAAAATGTTCAAATACCCAGTCCCCGTGTATTCGACATACATGTCGACATCCCCGTTTTCGATGGCTTGCTGGAGCATAAACGCGCCGCCTAAACTGTCTTTCACCTCAACATCCAAATCCGTGTTGGCTTTCACATACTCCGCCAGCAAATGCGTCAAAATGACTTGCTCGGTAAACTTCTTTCCAGTAATCACGATTTTCCCTTTCGCATCACTTTCTCCGCTGCAGGCTGCCAATCCGAAAACAAGCCCGACAGCGAGCAAAGACATGAACCATTTTCGCAACACCATTTTCCTCCTTTTTCCGTTAGTGTCATAAGGGGGGATGAAAAAAAGAAAAGGCGGCAAAAGGACGCGGAGGGGATGAAAAAGCGTCGCAAACAAAGGATACCGTAATTTGGGCACAGCTGGCAAATTTGGTATCGGTCGATATCGTTGCCTGTCGCTTTCTCTCACGGCGATGAACGCTCTCTCCTTTCCGATGCTGAAAAATGCTCCGGAATGCTTTCGAATCCTCCCGAATACTCCGAATTCGAGATGTTCGAACAGGTGTTTTTTCTTTCTCCATGAGCGCCATTAACGACGAGAGGCGTGGTTGTGTCATTCAACGTTTATGATAAGGCCAATGGTTCCGTGGGCTTCGCATAAAAAACGGCAGCCTACGGCTGCCTAGTGAAAAGGGAATAGGTGTTGAACATTTCTCTGTGGGGAACGCGTTACGCATGAACAAGGCGATGAAGGGCGCTTTCCGTTTTGAAGACGCGGGCGTTTAAAACATGCAATCCCGCTTCATGTTCGGCGAGGGCAGGCAGCACTTTTTCTTCCAAGATGGATGTGATATGGGTGAGGTCGCCTTTCATATGGTGAAGATCGTGGGCCATCGCCTCGTATTTTGCGGCCAGCACTTCTTGCCCGTGGCGGAGCGCTTCCGCAATCGCCTTCGTTTCGTTCGTGCGCTCATAAAGCAGGTCGATTCGTTGTTCAAGGGTGTTTGTCTGCTCGTTCAACTGAGCGACTTGACGTTCAACAGAGTCCATGCGCTCATTCAACTGGGTGACTTGATGTTCGACAGTGCCCATGCGCTCATTCAATTGGGCGGCTTGATGTTCCACGGTGCCCATGCGCTCATTCAATTGGGCGGCTTGATGTTCCACGGTGCCCATGCGCTCGTTCAATTGGACGACTTGGTGTTCAACAGAGCCCATGCGCTCATTCAGCTGAGCGACTTGGTGCTCAAGGTTGCTTGTCCGCTCGTTCAGCTGAGTGACTTGGTGCTCAAGGGCGCTCGTTCGCTCATTGAGCTGGGCCATTTGCGCTTCGAGAGCGCCCGTTCGTTCATTAAGGTTGGCCACTTGCACTTCAAGGGCGCCCGTTCGTTCATTGAGATTGGCCACTTGCACTTCAAGGGCGCCCGTTCGTTCATTAAGGTTGGCCACTTGCACTTCAAGAGCGCCCGTTCGTTCATTGAGATTGGCCACTTGCCCCTCCAAGGCGCCAACTCGCTGCTCGAGCGACTCGACCGCCACGCGCGTCGCTTTCACTTCATGCAAAATTTCTCTTAGCAACGCCTCCATTTGTTTCACCTCCTTTTCGCCTCTATTTTACAAAAAACGCGCACCGATGGCGAGAAAAAATAGGAAAATGGTTTTGGCTAGAAAAAGAGCGGGATGAATCGTTACAATAGACATAGGAAAAAACGGAAGCGAAGGTGGACGGAGATGGACGCCTCATGGTTGAAGCCCATTGTCGAAACAAAATATTTATCGACCGAAAACGCGCACCGCTACCGGGCGATTTTGCGCTATTTCTACATTCAGCACGAGCGGATGCGGCAATATTTGTTTCCGGAAGAAGTGTACGCCTTTTTAAAGCAGCACGAGGAATTTGCCGATTACACCGAGGAGGAGCTGCAACAAGACCTCGACCAGCTCGTCAAATGGAACAACTTGATCGCCCGCCAAGAGACCTCTCATGTGCGGACGATAGAAGAGTTTAAGAAAAAGCGGTTTCGCTATCAGTGCAGCCCGTATACGGTTGAAATCGAACGGATGATCCGCACGCTCGAGCAGCTTGGGGATTCGTTTGGGGGGTCGCTGGAGAAAACGCGGTTTGACCGCTTGTATGCCTCCCTTTCCCGCATCGAAACGATCATCGCTTCTGATTTTCAAGAAAAACCGGACGAAATGCATCAAGTATGGGAAGAGACGTTCGATTATTTCAAGAAAATCATTCAAAACTCAGCCGACTATATCGCTTATTTGCATAGCGAAAACTTGGAAGAGCGAATGACCTCAGAGTCGTTTCTCGTCTATAAGGAGCAGTTTACCGCCTATTTGCGCGATTTTATCGTCGCCTTGCAAAAAACGTCGATGCAAATTGAACAATTGCTCGAAGACCTGCCGGAAGACGGGATTCACCGATTCATCGAGCATGTTGTCGACTATGAGCGCTCCATCCCGCGTTTTGCCGATGCATTGCCGTCGCGTGCCGAACTCATCGAGGAGAAGCGGGAGACGTGGCGAAGTCTGCGCGAATGGTTTTTAGGCCGTGACGGGCGCGAGAGCGAGCTTTCGTTTTTGCAATATCAGACGAACGAGGCGATTCGCCGCCTGACGCGCGTCGTGCAGCGGCTTGGCGAGCGGCATCACCATTTCCGCAGCCGCAAGGGCGACTACTTGCATTTGGCGCGCTGGTTCTCGCGGCTTTCTTCGATCGAAGAGGCGCATTGCCTGTCGGCGGTTGTGTTCGGCTGTTTCCATACGAAACATCTCGTCGCCGATACGGGGGCGACCGACAATATATACCGCGACGTGTGGGACGAGCTGCCAGCCGAATGGGTGACAAAACCGCGCGTCCGCCATTATGGGGAAAAGAAAAAGCCGCAGGCGATTGAAGAGAAAGAACGGGAAAAAGAAGAAGCGCGCCTTCGCTATTTGGAAGAAAAAGCACGCGAGGAAGCCGAGCTGAAGCAGCTTGTGACCGATGGAAAAATCGTGCTCGCCGAGCTTCCAGAGGTGACCCCATATGTGCGGAAAACGTTGCTTAGCTGGATCGCCAAGGCGATGGGGCGCGAGGGACAAACGGTGAAGACGGAAAACGGTTGGAAAGTGAACGTCATTCCACGTGAAGGCACGGTTTGCCTTCGTGCGGAAGACGGGGAACTCGTGATGCCCAACTATGAAATTCGCTTGCTTTCGGGAGGGGAATGAGCGTGGAGTCGGCGTTTGACGACAAAGCGAAAGAAGCGCTCGCCGCGCTGTTTGAACAGTTTTGGATCGTTCGTGACAAAGAGCCGGAGCTGTACCAGCTCGTCCGCGAGCGTGAACATGTGCTCAAGCGATACGTTGAGGAAAAGTTCGGCTATCGGCTCATCGTCCACCGCTATTTCGCCAAACTGGAGAAAATCCCAGCTGATCCCGAGCCGTGGATGGGAATCGAAACGTTTCAAGAGCCGCTTGATTATGCATTGTTTTGCTGCTTGATGGCGTATTTGGAAGGCAAGGCGGTGGAAGAAAAGTTTTTGCTTTCTGACGTATGCGAGGAAATCCGCGCCATGTATCCGGGCGACGTGCCGCTCGATTGGACGAACTACTCGCACCGGCGCGCGCTCATTCGTGTGTTGAAAACGGCCGAACAAATCGGGCTCATCCGCCGAATGGACGGGGAGATTGAGGCGTTCGCCCATCATGTGGAGGAAGAGGCGCTGTACGAAGTGCCAGTGCTGGCCCGTTATTTTATGCGCACATATCCGAAAGATTTGCTGCAATATGAATCGATCGACGAATTGCTCGCTGAGGAATGGAAAGCGGCGCCGCAAGACTATCGGCGCCATCGCCTGTATCGAAAGCTGTTTTTATCCCCGGCGGTGTATCGGACGGAGGGAGACGAGCAAGATTTTTACTACTTGCGCAACTTCCGCCATCGATTGCGCGACGATATCGAAGCGCATACGCCGTTTCATTACGAGCTGTATAAAAACGCCGCGATGCTGACATTGCCGGAGCGGCAGGCGCCGTACAACGTATTTCCCGACCAGAAAGGGACGTCGGAGATCATTCTTCATTTTGCCGCTTTGGTGCGCGAGCGGTTGGAGTTGTTTCCACCTGATGAGTACGGCCGCATCCAGTTGACGCCAGAGCAGTTTTCCGCTTGGCTTGTCGACTGCCGCCGCCGCTATGGGGCTGGGTGGGGGAAAACGTACCGCGACATGTCGTCCGCTGAGCTTGTCCGCGAGGTGCTTTCGGCGTTGAAAGAATGGCGCATGGCTGATGTGGAACACGACACCGGAACGATCGTCCTCTATCCGCTCCTCGGGCGGCTTTGCGGGCGGTATCCGGATGATTTTGACGCGAAAGAGGGGGAAGATGATGGCCAATCCGTGGGTGCTCCATCGCGCCGGGCTGATTAATTTCTGGTATTACGATGAGCAATATTTCTATTTCGCCGATGGCAAGCTGCTGTTAAGAGGAAGCAACGGGGCGGGCAAGTCGGTGACGATGCAAAGCTTGATCCCCGTGCTTTTGGACGGCAAAAAGACGCCCGATCGGCTCGACCCGTTCGGCTCGCGAGCGCGGCGGATGGAAGACTACTTGCTTGGAGAAAAAGATGTCGTGGACCGCGATGAACGGACGGGGTATTTGTTTTTGGAATATAAGCGAAAAGAATCCGACCAGTACGTCACAACCGGCATCGGCTTGCGCGCGAAGCGGCAAAAAAGCCTCGACTTCTGGGGGTTTGTCATTTTCGACAACCGCCGCATCGGGCATGATATCACCCTATATAAAAAGGAAAAAACTGGGGAGAAAATCCCGTTAACGAAACGTGAGCTGGCCGCAACGCTTGGCGTGGGCGGAACGGTCGTCGAGACGCAAAAAGACTATATGGAGCTCGTCAATAAACATGTGTTTCGCTTTGAATCGCTTGAGGCGTTTCAAGAATTGATCGAGTTGCTCATTCAACTGCGCAGCCCGAAGCTGTCAAAAGACTTTAAGCCGACAGTCATCTATGAAATTTTGGAAAGCTCGCTGCCTCCGTTGACCGATGATGAACTTCGCCATTTGTCCGAGACGATCGAAAACATGGATCAAGCGAAACAGCAACTCGAGCAGCTCGAGCGCGACGAACGGTCGTTGAAGCGTTTGTGCGACCAATACCGCCAGTACAATGAATATATGATTGCAGAAAAAGCGATGGAATACGAGAAAGCAGCGAAACAAGCCGAACAGCTTGCCGCCGAGCAGCACCGCCGCCGAAGCGAAGAGGAGCAGGCGCAGAAGGGGCTTGCCGAGCTTGACGAGAAAATCACGAGCCTTCGCCGCGAAGAAGACGTGCTGCGGGCGCGCGAAATCGACTTGGCTGGCCATGAGGTGTTCCGGCAAGCAGACAAGTGCGAAGAGCTCAAAGCCGAGCGGAAGCGTCTGCAAGAACGGCGGGAGCGGCACGAACGGGCGATCGAGGAAAAAGAACGGCTTGGGCGGCAGCACCGCCGCCGCCTCGATGAAGCGGAAGCACGGGCCGATGAAATCGAACGCGCTCTTGAGGATGAACTCGAACAGCTGCGCGCTGATGCCGAAGAAGGCGCGTTCTCCAGCCATGCGGTGAACGAAGACGATTTTCTCCGCCATCGCCGAAAGCAGCAGGAATTTCTGTTCGCCGCTTGGAAGCGGGAAGCGGATCTCCATATCGAGCGGCTCGAGGAGCTGGCCCATCTTTGGCGCCGTCATGACGATTTGAAAGGGCGCTATGAGGAGGCGAGCAAAGAAGCGGGCGAATTGCAGCGGGAAGTGGACGAATGGCGCCACCAGCAGCGAAAGTGGGATGAACTGCTCGAGCAAGAAAAAGAGCGCTTTGAACAGCAGGTGCTCGCCTGGCTCGAGAGGGAAGAAATCGAGGTTTCGGAAGCGGATATTCAGGCGTTTCTGCGGCAAGTGAGCGCCATCTATGAGCGGTATTCGATCGATGACATCAAGCGCCCGTTCGCTGAAGCGTATTACGCCGCCATCGGCAAGAAGAACGACGAGAAGTGGCGGATGGAACATGAGATCCGTCTGCTGGACAGCGAACTGGTGGACCGTGAAGCCGAACTTCGCCATTGGCGAGACGAACGAGACCCCGAGCCGGAGCGCGACGAGCAAACCGCCGCCGCCCGCGCCGAACTCAAGCGGCAAGGGGTGGCCTTTGTCCCGTTCTATGCCGCCGTTGAATTTGTCGACCATGTGCCAGAGAACGTGCGCGAGCGGATCGAATCAGCGCTCTCGCACGCCGGGCTGCTCGATGCGCTCATCGCGGACCGCGATGTCGATGTGGTTTGCGACCGCGTGCTCATTCCGAACCCTGTCCATATGGCGCATACACTCGCCGACTATTTGCGTCCCGATGCGGACGCGCCCGTGTCTGCTGAGCGGATTGATGACGTTCTCCGAAGCATCGTCATCACCGATGCGGAACAAGAAGGAGGCATGGCGCTCGATGAGGCGGGTCGCTATGCGATCGGCCTGTTGCGTGGGCACGCGCCAGTGAGAGAGCAGGCGATGTTTATCGGCCGCACGGCGAGAGAACGGTGGCGGATGGAGAAAATCGCGGCGCTGGAAGAAGAAATCGCCGCGTTGCGGCGCCAGCGCGACCGTTTGCGGACGGAACATGAATCAGTCGAAGCCGCCATTGCCGCGCTTGCGGACTGGTTTGCCGCGTTTCCATCCGACCGCGATGTGCGCACGGCGTTTGAGGAACGCGAGGAAGCCCGCCGCCAGGCCGAAAGCAAAGAACGAGACTGGAAGCGGCAAGAAGAAAAAGCCGCCCGCTTGGCCCGAGAGTGGCAACAGTTGAAACAGACGCTGCGTGAACAGTCGGCGGGGCTTGATTTGGCATTTTCTCCGGACGGCTGCGAACAAGCACGGCTGGTCATGAAATCGTACGTCCGCCACTTGCACGAGCTGGAAGTCCATTATCGCGAGGCGTGCCATATCGCAGCAATGATCACCCAGCAACAAGAGCGGCTGGCGGCGCTGACCGAAGAGATCGATGAGGCCAAAGGAGAGCGAAATCGGCTACTCGATGAAGAGGAACGGCTGGCTTTGCGAATTTCGGAAATGGAACGGACGCTTGCGCAAATGGGAGCGGACGACATTCGCGCGGAAATCGCCCGCATTCGGGAACGGCTCGCTGCGTTGCGCGGCGAAATTCCGCGGCTTGTCAACGAACGGGCGCGGACGGAACAGCAGTTGGCGTTCGTCCGCGCAGAATTGGAAAAAGGAGAGAAACGGGAAGCATTCGCCCGCAGGCTTGCCGCCATGTGGGAAGAGTCGTTCGCCCGCGAAGCGGCGCTCGGGTTGGTGGAACTAGACCGCTCGCGTTCGCTTCCGGAACAGGCGAAAGAAGCGAAACGACGGTATGAAGCGGTGCTGAAAGAGACGCGCTCCTCGCTTCTCGCCCGACTGAACACCGTCTTTTTCCAAGAGTCGTCCAACTTGACCGAATACCGGGCGACGCTCGAGCGGCTGCCGGATGACGGAGATCACGAATGGATCACATCCGCACCAGACGACGAAATGGCGATGAAAGCGGCGGACTGGCGGGAAAAACAGGAGCGCCACGTCATTTTCCTCGACTACAAAGGCCAGCGCGCCACGCCGTTTGCGGTGTTGGCGGAAGTGGAACGCGACATCGTCTTGCAGCACGAATATATGAAAGAACAAGACCGCGAGCTGTATGAGGACGTCATTTTAAAATCGGTCGGCCGCATTTTGCGCAGCCGCATCCAGCGCGCCGAGCGGTGGGTGAGCGATATGAACAAGCTGATGGGCGGGCTTGATACGTCATCAGGACTCGTGTTGTCCATTCAATGGAAACCGAAAACGGCAGAAACGGAAGCGGAGCTCGACACGAAGGAGTTGGTCCGCCTGTTGCGGATCGATCCGCGGTTGTTGAAAGAGGAAGATTTGCAGCGGGTGACGAACCACTTCCGCTCGAAAATCGCCCGTGCCCGCGAACTGCTTGAGGAGCGCGGTCAAGGCAACACGCTTCATCAAATCATAAAAGAAGTGCTTGACTATCGAAAATGGTTTGCGTTCACCCTTTATTACGAAAAAGCGAACGAGCCGAAACGCGAGCTGACGAACCATCGCTTTTACCAATTCAGCGGTGGGGAAAAGGCGATGGCGATGTACATCCCGCTCTTTGCCGCGGCGTATTCACGTTACCAGGAAGCGGGCGATGACGCGCCGTACATCATCTCGCTCGACGAGGCGTTCGCTGGCGTCGATGAAAACAACATCCGCAACCTATTCGGCCTTGTCGAACAGCTCGGCTTTAACTACATCATGAACTCGCAGGCGCTCTGGGGCGACTACGACACCGTGCCCGCTTTATCCATTTGTGAGCTCGTCCGCCCGCGCAATGCGTCGTTTGTCACCGTCATTCATTATCGTTGGAATGGGCGCGTCAAACAGCTCGTCACCGATGACCAAGAATGGGAGATGATCGAGACGTGAGCACAGCCAAGGAAGCATCCGCCTTTTTCCGCTCTGAGCCAGCGTTCCACCGCCTATTGGTCGAGATGAAGCGCAAGTACGAGTCGCTCGGCCGCGTTGGCGGCACGGTTTCGTTGGCGGCGTTTTCCGATGAAGAGCGGGAGACGATCGCCGCCTTTTTCGGCAAAGACGTCTCGCGCGTCTCCCTCTCTGATTTTGAAAAACAGCTCGAACAAACGCGGTTCGCAGGCATTGGGCTTGTGGAACTGCTCGAACAATATTTCGGCGAGAGGCTCGTGTCAAAAAGAGAACAGCGGCAAGCGGCGGAAGAAGAAAGGGAGCGGTTTTTCGCGCGCCTTGTGAAGGAGCATCATTGGGTTGAGGCGGTTCGCAGCCAGCGCTTCGTCCAAGCGGCGTACGAAACCGACCGCAACGGCCTTGAGGCCGCCGTCCGCCTTGTCGGCGCCGCTCTGCGCCGCCTGCCGCTCTCTTCGTACATGCGCCTCCCGCTCTTTGCCCAGCAAGTGGCAGGCGATCCGCATGCGTTCGATTTGCCCACGCTTTCCGGCAAACTGTTGTTAGCCGCCTTGCAAGCGACTGTACCGGGCGAGTGGGATGTGGCGTCGGTCGAGAGCGTCAATGAATTGTTGCAGTCAGTCGGGCTGCTCCGTGAGGATATATTGAACTTTGTCACGTGCGCCAACATCCTAGCGGAAACGGAAAACGGTTCCCATCCCGTCTTTTCCGCCGCCGCGGAAACAAACGCGGCGCTGAACGTGCCGCTGCGGGAAGTGCTGCCGCTTGCGCGCGCCTATCCTGCCCGCGGCGGGACGGTGTACATTGTGGAAAACGCTGGTGTTTTCTCCACGTTGCTTGACACCCGCGCCCCGCTTGTGAGCACAAACGGGCAAATGAACTTGGCGACGATGAAACTGCTGGATTTGCTCGCTGCCTCTGGCGCGCGCCTGCTTTACTCCGGCGATTTTGACCCGGAAGGATTGGCCATGGCCGAACGATTGCTTGAACGGTACGGCTCGGCCGTCGCACTCTGGCGCTTTTCCTTGGACGATTACGTGGCGGCCAACCCAGCGATCGAACTTCCACCTGAGCGGCTCGCCAAACTCGCATCGATCTCGGCAGAGGACTTGCTTCCGGTGAAAGAAGAGATGAAGCGGCGCAAAAAGGCGGGGTATCAAGAGGCGATTATCGGGAGGTTGGAGGGGGATATAGAGAAGGACGGGGCGAACAAGTCCTTTCCTTAGCAGGATGGGGATAATGGAAGAAGCGTCATAGTTCCCCTGAGATTATCGCTGTGGTATAATTTGATCGGAGCAATCGTTGTAAAATTTAAAGTCATAGTTCCCCTGAGATTATCGCTGTGGTATAATGGCGGTCATGGCGTGGACGGAATGGCGTCGGTCATAGTTCCCCTGAGATTATCGCTGTGGTATAATCAAGTCTAAGAACAGGTTTCCTTGGATCAGGTCATAGTTCCCCTGAGATTATCGCTGTGGTATAATAATTCATTTGTATTAAAATCATACATATCTGTCATAGTTCCCCTGAGATTATCGCTGTGGTATAATAATTCATTTGTATTAAAATCATACATATCTGTCATAGTTCCCCTGAGATTATCGCTGTGGTATAATAGGTGTGCATGTCTGAGGAATACAAGCGGTGTCATAGTTCCCCTGAGATTATCGCTGTGGTATAATCGCACTCACCAATGACTCGCGGTTCCTCAAGTCATAGTTCCCCTGAGATTATCGCTGTGGTATAATAAAAATGCGCGACAATGAAGCGTTTGTATTGTCATAGTTCCCCTGAGATTATCGCTGTGGTATAATATAAGCAATATAAAGACACTGTGAGCCATTGTCATAGTTCCCCTGAGATTATCGCTGTGGTATAATGGAGTACTGACTTGTCCTCCGTGGGACAGGTCATAGTTCCCCTGAGATTATCGCTGTGGTATAATTCTGAACGGAGAGGGATTTAAATGGATGCGTCATAGTTCCCCTGAGATTATCGCTGTGGTATAATGCGTGTCGCGAAACTTGAGGCAGACATGGTGTCATAGTTCCCCTGAGATTATCGCTGTGGTATAATTATAATCAGAAAAAGGAAATAACATAGGAGGTCATAGTTCCCCTGAGATTATCGCTGTGGTATAATGACGATTAGTTCAGTGTTAGCCTTGCGAAGGTCATAGTTCCCCTGAGATTATCGCTGTGGTATAATGGTGGCGGTTTGAAAAGGGGGTTAATCGGGTCATAGTTCCCCTGAGATTATCGCTGTGGTATAATATACGTGGTCTTGTCGAGTACGAGGTGAAGGTCATAGTTCCCCTGAGATTATCGCTGTGGTATAATAAATTAAAAAAGCTATGTACACAACAGCTGTCATAGTTCCCCTGAGATTATCGCTGTGGTATAATACGTATCCAAAAAAGCCTGCTATCTCAAGGATCGCAGGCTTTTTTGCTTTCAAAAAATGCAAATGTGCTTATGCAAAAAAGGGGAACCATTCCCGTTTTTTTTAAAAAAGCGTCAGCTGGGTGGATGTGATTTTCTTTTCTTGTGCTGTCGGCTCCCCAAGAAGCAGCTGCATTTTTGCGTACTGCTTTTCCGTTACGACCATTGCCCGAATCGATCCTCGAGGGGGTAAGTTGCGTTTTAACCTTGCTAGGTGTTTGTCCGTTGCTTCGTGTCCATGGCAGACGCGGCTGTAGACCGAAAACTGCAACATATCGTACCCTTCGTTTAGCAGGAATGTGCGAAATCGCCGGTATTCGCGCTTCTCCCGATTGGTCACGACGGGAAGGTCAAAAAAGACGAGCAATCGCATAAACTTACTCATACACGTGCAGTTGCAATGGGAGAAGTTCCGGCAATTTCAACAACGAAGGGTCTTGGCTTCGGCTTGCGGTGACGAAGCTTTTTGTCATTTCTTCCACCGCGTTCACGACGGTCAGCTTTTCTCCATTCAATAGTATGTCCATATTGGCCAAATTATATAAGTCTGCCCGAACGGACGGAGAAAATTCATCATCCAGTTGAATGTGTTGGGCCACGTATAGGTCGACGAGCGGGCGCAGTACTTCCATAAAGTCATCAGCGAGATTAAATTTGTTCAACTCGTTATCGTGGTAAATTCCTAAGCACGGGAAAAAACCATACCCGACGAGAGAGCGGGCGACCAGTCCCCGCATAATGGCGTATCCGTAATTTAAAGAAGCGTTCACCACTGAGTCGCTTCGTCGGGTAAATTCACTGCCAAATAAATACTGGAAGTACTTTTTGGCTCCATACGCTTCACGGTTATTGCTGTCTCCAGAGTCGACGGTTTTGCTGATGCGGTATAGCTCGTCGGCTCCTTCTTTGTGAAGGAACTCTAGGCATTTTCCTTGGTTGACCAACTTTTGGATGACAATTCGCTGCCAAATTCGCTTTTTAAAAGGTTTGGAGTAGGCGTACTGCATGTGCAGCACGCCTACTTGCCGGGAATGTTTTTGGAACGGCTGTAATATTCCGTTTGGCAGACGCTTTTGATCGCAAGTGAACAGGGTGATGTTATACTCCGCCATTTTGCTTAAGGCGGCTGCTGTCACGCTGACCGCTTGCTCTTCAATCACAATGGAACAAATATCTTCTAATGGGATAGAAACTTTTTCTTCTTGTTCAATCACGAGTTGATTGTAACGGACGGACAGTTTCCCCGGTTTTCGAATGAGCAGATGACGCCAACCCAACTCTCTTTTCCCCTCTCACTTTGTAGATGTTGCCGAGTACATCTACTTGGTATTTCTCGAATCGTTTGAGGGTTCTTGAACCGACGCCTGAGAGGGAGAAGCTACAGTCATGGCTGACTAATTCCAGTCCTGCTGTTCCCGAATGAATGGTTTTATAGTAGGCAAAAAGATCCTTAATTTTGATTTCCTCGCCCCCGGCGGTTTTGATTGTTTTTTCCCGAGGAAGCTCAATGCGGATGAGATCATTCGGATATAAGCTGAATCGGAACGTATAGTCTTCCGTCATTTCCTTCCACTCAGAGTACGGTTTGTTTGGCTCAATGGATTTGTTTGGCAAAACACCTTTCATGATGTCCATTGTGTAGACGGGAACGCAATAGTATTTGCCGTCTTTCTCGAATACATCGACCCGGACGATGTTGCTGTTGTAGGCGACGGTTTTGCCGTCATTTAGCGGGATGACTTGGTTTTTCGTGTCGATGATTTTCACTGTCCGAATGATGGGCCCGGGTTCCCCGTTCTTTTTCGGCTTGTACAGAGGTTCCTGGAACGCCTTTTTCGGATCGTTGTTATGCTCAAGCAGACGCTGGCGGATCGCTTCATATGTCCGCGGATCGCTTTCTTTGCCGTACATCGGGAAATGCCCTGTCTCATCCAGTTTAATTTCGGACAGTTTCGTTTTGACAACGGTTTGGATTTTCCCGCTCCGCTCATCGATGCCGATGTATCGCCGTAACGTTTCTTGATGAGCCGCCCCTGTAACGCTCCGCTTCGGCATTCGGGATACAAAAACCGGCTGCAACGATTCGAGTTTCTGATCATCATAATTTCCAAGATTGAGAGCTTTTATACTCTCTTTCGGATTTTTTGATAAACGTGCCCGCAGTTCATCGGCGAAGTGCGGCCAAGGTTGCGGAAAGTGCGGTTCTGCTTTCTTGGCCGATTCTTTACATTGCTCGCGCCGTTGATAAAAGGCGGTGACTCGGGCAATATCGCTTGGCGATGTACAGGCGACGATCGCGGCATCGACGGCATGATGCAAATCCGATTCTTCACGGTTTTTGTTGAAATCCCAGCGGCTTCGCAAATGGGCGGTAACGCGGCCGTTGACCGTATATACTTTTTGCTTATCATCACTTTCGGCGAATTTGAGATGCTCACGAATAAAGTTGGCGAAAAAGCGTGAAATGTACCGGGTGTCATTTAAGTTTCGGTTTTTCCATTCCGCTTCTTCGTTTTCATCGTAATGGAGCCGGAGCAGCCGATCCCGTTTCTTTTTGGAAAACTGCTTGTTCGTTAATACAAACGTCTTGAACTGTTGCCAGCGTTCTGTGCCTACTCCTAAATACTCGGCAGGGATGCGGTTGCCTTTTTCGCGGTTTTCTTTTGTCAATACCAACACTTTATTTGTATAACTGTCGTCCAAGCTTCGGCTATACGGGATGACGTGATCCACTTCTACATAACCTGGTTCAAGCAGCCGCTCAATTTCAATCGGTTGAAGCGAGTAGGCGCATCTCCCATTTTGTTCGCTCCAAAGTTTGAACTTGACAATGTCATGGCCGGTTGGATTTATCGTCAAGCCATATTCCATCAGCTGGCGAATGGCCGTCTCGTTTTTCTTCCGGTTTTCATCTTGTTCTCTTTTGGTTTTCCGCCGCTCGTCAAACGTTTGTGATAAATCGCGGGCTAATTCGATATGAATGGATACCGGCGAACCGTACTTTTTGATAATGGCGTTCACCACTTTCCTCGCCTGTGTCAATGCGCGCATGACGACCGGATTGGCGATCGGCGGAATGTTCGGGAGCAATAATGTTTTTTGTTTTTTCTTTGGCCCCGTAAATGTGTACCCTGCCCGCTCACAAGCAACTGAGTAGACCTCGCCTTGTTCCATATAAGGAAGAATGTTGCGAAGCGCCTTTAGCGACAGATGGCCGAATTTTGTGAATGACAAGTTCAATAGTTCCTCAATTAGCTCGTTGTCATATACCTTGTTCGCTAAATTTGGCATCCGTTTTCCGTTTTGTTCATATTCGTTTCGCAAGTAACTGCGAATGTCGGCATCATCTTTAAACAACGTCAGGGCGTAACCGAATGTATCAAAATCGATGGGGAGGAATGAACTTGACTTCCCCTTCCCATAAACTTTATCGACGGCTTTCCGAATTTGATGATAGGCGTCGAGTTCAAGGAAGCGGATCGTTTCGCTTTGCTTTAACGGTGCGCCCCGGTCATAGACAATGCCTTTAAAATAGGTGTCATCGGGCAAATGGAGCAACGTCCGTATATCATGATAGGTGATTTTGTTTTTATGGAACGCTTGTTCATACAAAAGACGGCGTTCCTCATCCGTGAGTCCCCGTGTGCCTGTCGGGGAGACGAGCCGTAATTTATTGATGTGCTCCCAAGCAACGAACGATTGGAATGTGTACGTTGCTTTCGGCGCCCGCTTTTCTTTTGGTTCAAATGTGCAAAAACCGACTTTTTTCTCGATGTCATTTTTAGAAGCAAAAGGGCGCTGTGATGCCCAAATCATGATATATTCGTTTTCGAATGTCTCTGTGCAAACGATGTTCCCGTATTCGCGCTGTTTGGTGAAAATTAGTTTGATTTCCCGTTCGAGATCGTCACGGGCGATGGTGTTCGTGTAATTTTCTCCTTTATTGCGTTTGTGAAATGCAAATTTTGGATCTTTTACGATCATTTCGGCAACGGTTCGGTAGCCTGAGAGAATGGCTCGGTTTTCTTCGATGTGTTTGAGCATGGTGCTATTTTCTTTGTTGTTGCGCTCGCTTTTGCGATTGGATTTAAAACCGCGCCGTTTGGCCAAGTGAAGAAGGACGCGGGCCAACTCATCATTGTTTAATTTTCGATCCAATGCCTCTACGCGCAACTGCCAGACATCTATTTCATGTTTCTCCTCAAACAGCTTGTCCAGTTCTTCTTTCGTTAAAATTCCTTCGCGGATGAGAAGACGGCGAATGCGTTCCAGCCGATGCTTGCGGCGGCGCAGGCGACGTCGAGCCGAGCGGGCGAGGCGCCGCGGGAGAGCTAGTGATTCTCCCGTTTGCGGGTTTTCCGCTCTGTCAAAAATGCGGACTCCTAAATCTTCAATGCGAGGAATGTCCAAATTAATGACTGCCCAACCGACAGAGGTAATGCCGATATCAAGGCCGATTTTATGTCTCACTTGTATCCCCTCCCAATGAATATTGCTATGTAGTAAAAAAGACCTTAGCGTTTTCCGCCAAGGTCTGATTTTGCGCAAGGATGGGGAATGCCCGCCAAAAGCGGGCGACAGGCGATCCCCAACGCCGCGGGTCAGTCTGCCCTAGGCAGAAAGCCCTTATCATAGTAACCCTGAGATCATTGCTGTGGTATGATCTTATTGCTATAATAATAAATATATTTGGAAAATTCAAGGCCTTTTTTTCATATTTCTATACTTTTTGGCAATGCTTAAAGCAAGGTGAAGAATGCAGAACAAGTTTTTATCGTACCTATGAGGGATTGAAACAGTGGCAATGGGAAGATAATTCCTATTCGGATGACGAATCGTCAAGATTGTTCTAAAGTGCAGTGCTATGAGTCAGAGCCATTTTATATAGATGCAATTTGAAGCTTTAACATTTGTAGCTTTTACCGAGCATTTGATCGACTGTCGAAGGCAAGCCTGTGGCTTGCCTTCGACAGTCGAAAAATGGACAAGCCACTTTTCCGTCAAGGATATGTTAAACTTTTTCGTTGCATTTATCCTGAAAATACTTAAATTCCAAAATGTATAAAATTAAAATGTTCGACAGAAGGGTATTTTCATCCTTCCGATGGCGCCGAAATTTTTTCGGCATGGGGGTCTATATAGGATATCGTGCACGAAGGAAAAATAGACATCGCGAAGAGAATGTTGGCCAAGGGGCATGATGTGAAGATCTTTCACGAACTGACTGGGTTGCCAGTTGAGCGGATTGAAAAAGATGAAGGAATAAGCTGGGGAAGTATGGACAGGCCACCCGAGTCTAACCCGTACGTTGTCGTCGACCCTCAATCGCGCAAAAATCCCGGGGGATCGACGACAATTGTTTTTTACGCCAAATCCCTACAGCCATTACGGACAAAAATTGACGGAATTTTTAAAATATGATATTCTGAAGATAGCCCGAAAAGAAAAAGCTTGATATTATGCGCGGTTTTGGGGTATTTATCGTATCTATGAGGGATTGAAACATTCTAACAGTGTCGATGTGTGGCAGGATTTAGATTGTATTTATCGTATCTATGAGGGATTGAAACCCGACAGGAATGGGGAAAACGCTGGCAGGCCTTCACGTTTTTATCGTAACCTATGAGGGATTAAAACCGTTTTTAGGATAGTGGCAGCGAAAAAGGAGATTTTGCGTCATATCTTTCCATCACATCCCTGAAAATGAAATAAGGTATGAATAGTTTGAAGTGCACATATATAATCGTATACATAAACCTGCAAATGTCGGAGGAGGAAACATGCACATCACAATTACGTTGCAAAGTGACACTCCTTGGGAGATTCCAGTCAATTACAACCATTTCCTGCAAGCGGCGATTTATCGCCACCTTAGTCCGGAATTCGCTGAGTTTCTTCACAATCAAGGGTATATCGTAGATCGTCGACGGTTTGCCCTCTTCTCGTTCTCGCGTTTAATAGGCCCTCATGATTATGTCTCTGCATCCAAAATGTTAGTCTTTCAAAACACGGCCAAACTCATGCTGTCCTCACCGATTGAGCAGTTTATACGGGAAATCACCCAAGTTTTGCTCATGGAAGGAATACGCATCGGAAGCCAGTTTTTGCGTGTCACATCCATCCAAACCGAGATTTTTAAAGTTGAGAAATCTGTCATTGAAGTGGAGACGCTTTCGCCAGTGGTCGCTTATTCCACGTTATTGCGGTCGGATGGGCGAAGATATACGAAATACTTTCATCCGGGGGAAAAAGATTTTCAACGAATCATTTCTGACAACCTGGTGAGGAAAGCCAAGCTGATATACGGAACGGATCTCACGTTTGCGCCTGTCTCTATTGATTCAATCGGAGATTTCCGTAAACAGATCGTGCTTTACAAAAACACCATTATTGAAGCGTACAACGGGAAATTTATCCTTGAGGGGGATTCTCGTCTGTTGCAAGCTGCTGTTGATGCAGGTCTTGGTGGTAAAAATTCATGCGGATTCGGCTGTATCCGCCCCATCAGCCGTTAATCAGGAGGTGTCCGTTCGTGAATCTGCCGCAGCTGACAGCGTATCTCGGGTCGTTAGTGCCTGCGGATTATGACCCGCTTGCGTCGAAGGTGAAATCGCTTAAAACGAAGATCAAATCGGAAGAAAGGCCGTATGCAGTTTTTTTGACGTTCGACCTAGAGAGACGGGTCATTCGGATCGAAGACCCCATTCCGTATTCTCAAGACACATTGTATGAATACGGGTATTTTGGAAATAACGATGCAGCCACCTTGCAAAGTTATCTCGTGAGAGAAGTGGAATCACTACATTATCTCTTGACAAGTGTATGGAACGATTTGCAACTAGCTCTTCGGAAACAGCATATGGAAGATTCTCAATTGTCAAAATGGATCGCGAAAATGGAAGCGGCTGAATTGATTGTCACTGGCAACAAAAAAGGGAGCGGAAAGGTGCGCTTGGATCGCTTTCAGCTCCCGGATTCTCTTGAGGGGAAATCCGTCATTTTGCAGAAGGAGAACCAAACCATCTGCGTCGGTTCCCAAGAGTTCAAGTATGAGGCTTTTGTTCGCGCAATGTTGGAGCACGAAAATAAAAAAGACCGATTTGTGTTAGTGATCCCTGCTGTATTTGAGCAAGGAATTCGTATTGTCCTGTCGCAGCATGAAGACTATCGAACATTGGTGCGAAAAATCAACAATTTAGAGTTGCCGAATGAGCGGGAGGAAGCATTACACTCGAGTGAACAGCGGGTGTGCCACGTATGCCAACAGCTGAAGCCCTCGGTGAAGAGTAAGTATACGACTCAATTTAGCCGAACTGGCATTAATAAAGTGTTTACTACCACTACGATCAACTCGGCGCGGTACAAGGCGGATGGGTACAATTACGATGACGCTTACGCAATATGCCTTGAGTGCTACCGGCATTTGGTCAACGGTGAGGCGCTGATTGAAAAACGGTTTAAAGGTTCAATTGCTAGGGAGAGCGCTTTTTTTCTCCCCGAAGGGCTGTTTGAGCCGTTTGATTACGACAGCATCGGCCGCATCAAAGACCAATTGGACTTTGCGTTTCAATGCAAAGCGGCAGAAGAGTGGATGAAAATGGTCGAGGCGGATGCGGAGTGGATGCAACGTCCTTACTTTGCCATCCACATTATCGTCTATCGGACGGATGGCGTTTCTTTCACTGTGTTGGAAACGATCGAAGATGTCCCTGCTTTGAGGTTCATGCAGGTTATGAAGACGGTCAGACAAGTAAGTGGGCAACTAAAACCATTTCTGAGAGGGATGTCGCTTGGCAACATATACCGCATGGTGCCGATCCGTGAAACGAAGAAGGGGGAGCAGGTGGATGTAGGCCGGGTTTTGTCAATTTACAAAGCCTTGTTTTCCGGCCATCGCATTCACTCGGAAACCTTGTTCAACTATGCCGCTGAGGCCCTAGATAAAGGGATGCAGCAACTATCCAAGGAAAAGATTGACAACTACCGCAACATGGGGTTGGAGCAGTACCATCCCGACAAAGCGGATCTTTTTATCCAGCGTATTGCCATGCAGTACTTGGCCTTTATTCAAGTTTTACATCAGTTGGCCATATTGGACAAACCTGTTTTTACACCATCATTCGGAACGGAGGAGCGAGACATGCAATCATATGACTCCGTGGAAGCGGTCGAACAGTTTCTTGATCGCCAAGGATTCAGTTCAGAAGCGAAGGCTTTATTTTACCTTGGGTGCATGATTCATCGTGTGGGGGTTGAACAGTATAAAAAAGGACACAAAACGAAACCCGTGCTCAAGAAGATTCATTTTCAAGGGATGTTGGCATCGGAAGTATATCGCCTGTACTACGATGTGTTGGACAAGTTGCGCCAGTATGATGCGTTTGATCGGTACAGCGAAGTGCTCATTGAGGGGTTTCACCGGCATTGTGGGACATTGAAGGAAAAAGAATGGCCATTGAGTGATCATGCTAATGTTTTTTATATCATGTCCGGCTACGCTTATCAGGTGGGGATTTTGGCTAACCATAAAGGGAAGAAGCAGGACGGCGATCAAACGGAATCCGATGCTGCTCCTGCTATGACGCCATAAAAAAGTTACCATGATGGGGAAAGGGGTTGTAGTTTGATGGTCATTCAGCAAAATAGCGATTTTCTGTTTCTCTTTGAAGCAGTCATGACCAATCCAAACGGAGATCCAGATCAAGAGAATAAGCCGCGCATGGATTATGAGACATCCACACTGTTGGTCAGCGAGGCGCGCCGCAAACGGGATTGTCGTGATTTCCTCAAACAAAAAGGATTTCCTATTTTTGTGGATACATTAGCTGACCGGAAAGTATCGGTTTCGCAAATGTTTGAGCATATCCGGGAACAGTGGATGCGGGATGCGGAACGGTTTCGTAATTTGCTTGGCGAACAGCCATTGATCGCTAAGGCTTGGAATGATCTAGTAGAGTCGGACGGTGATGATATCCTTTCTTTATATGATAAAGTGAAGGGGGATAAGAAGAAAAAGCAAGCGTTAACCGATTTTCACAATCTCTTCCTCACTGAAATCATTAAACGATCGCTAATCGATATTCGTCTGTTTGGCAGCGCGATGGCGGTGGAAAATGTATCTCGCACTTATACCGGACCGGTGCAGATTACTTGGGGGTATTCTCTTCATCCGGTTGAGCTGGTGAAATCCAATACGATCACGACCATCATGAGCGATGACAGCTCTACATTCGGAAAAAAGTACAAGGTACACTATGCCTGTGTCGCCCATTACGGCACTATCAACAAGTTTAACGCCCAACGAACCGGAATGAGCGAACAGGACCGGGAGATTTTCCGCAAAGCACTGGTGCAAGGGATGATGGCGAACCAGACTGACAGTAAACAAGGGCAAACCCCGCTCTGCTACTTGGAAGTCGTGTACACCCCGACATTTGATGGATATCTAGGCGACTTGCGTCGTTTTTTGCGAGTTGAGGTGGATGAAGACAGACCAATCCGCAGTCTTTCTGATCTACGTGTTGATTTTGCAGCCCTTGCATCAGTTCTAAAAGAGATGGAACAAAAAGGATATGTGGAACGTGTAATTGGCTGGATTCATCCGTTCGCGGATCGGCAATCACTGACGAAGATGCCAGATTTTGAGCCCATTGACTTGTGGGAGCCATTGACTGTATTTGGAGGTTCGTGAGCGTGCAAGTGTTGGAACTTCGGCTTTGCGGCAAGATGGCTCATTTTCGACGTTACTATTCTAATTCCTCGGCACTGTCCTATTCAGTCCCACCACGTACGACGATCATCGGCATTTTGGCAGGGCTGTTAGGATATGAGAGAGATTCTTATTACGAAGACTTTTCTTTGGACGAGTGCCAAATTGCTGTGTCCAGCCATGCGCCGATTAAGAAAATGATTCAGAAAGTGAATTTGCTAATGGTGAAAAAATGGGATGACTGCAACGGGTCTCAGGAAAACCATAGCCAGACGGCGACAGAGTTGGTCTTGCCCCAGGACATCCGCAACGGATACCTAGATTACCGAGTGTACATCTCTCATCGCAATCCGAAGATTATGCAACGATTGAAGGAGCTCATGGCTGTTTCTACATCGGGAGGCTACGGTAGTTTAGGAATCTCCGTGGCCCTGGGCACCGCTTACAACTTAGGGTGGCTGCAGTATGAAGGTGTCTGGGAAGGGGACGAAAGAAAAGAAGAGAAACCGGTGGCGGTGTCGTCCGTATTGCCTGTACACTCCGTGAAGAGGATTGACCTAGCGCCCGCGGCGGAAGGGTCTTACCGATTGGTTAAAGAGGATTTGCTTTTAGAATTTGACAGAGAACGGCGTTTGACGCCCCGGGGCAAAACGAGCGTGGTCATTAATATGAACAACTCTCCTATTTATGCAAACGTCAATTCTTATATAACCTTAAGCAACGGACGTAACATTGTCTGGATGCAATGAATGTGAGAACCGGCGACGCTCCATTGCGTTCCGGTTCTGTCCATTGGGGAGGAGGAATTTGGATGAAGTATTACGCCCACTATGATCGAGGGAGTGGGATATTCCATCTATTAGCTGAACATCTTCATAATGTGTCTCAAAATGGCCAACATGCTATTCCTCCTACCGTGGCCTTTCCTAGTTTGGAACATCAGGATGTGAAAGTTTTAGCAAAGACTCTTCTTTTTGTTCATGATATTGGGAAGTATACGGATTATTTTCAGTCGTATCTCACAGAGCAGAAAACGTCCAAACTGAGTAGTCATGCTCACATTTCCGCCTGTTTTGCACGGGCGTTTGTAAAAAGTTGTCTAGAACATGTTCCTGATCCTGAAAAACAGGTTTGGGCGTTCATCGCGTATCTTTGTGTGCGCTTTCACCATGGAAATCCTACCTTGAAAGAGTTGTTTTCGAATGACGTATGGTGGACTTTGGAGCAACAACATGCCAACCTCAGTCAAAAATGGATAGACGTTTTAACTGACCTTGGCTTGCAGGAGGATGAAGACTTTCTCCGGTTGCTGCAACATGTTGATTTATGTCAGTGGCGTTCTGATACCCGCTATTTTCTGCACATGCCCCAGCATATGAAAGGGCGATTGCGGAAAGATTACTGGTTTTTTGCTCTATATTACTTTTTTTCTCTGCTCATTGATTCCGATAAACTAGATTCCGGGGGGATCTTGCCTTCTGTTGTGAAGACAGTCCCTGCTGCAAGAGTGACCGACTACATTCGCGCTAAGCATGGAGGAGAGATATCTTCACCAATGACAGAGCAAAGGGAGAGAGCGCGCCAACAGATGCTATCTGTCTTGAAGGGGTTAGGGGATGAGCAAATTCGCAAGGAAAAATTTTTTACGATTACCGCTCCTACCGGGATCGGAAAAACGCTTGCGTCGTTGGAATGCGCCCTTTACCTACAGCAACGGATTGCTGAATTGGAGGGATACGTTCCACGGATTATCACTGCAATTCCTTTCATCAATATTATTGAGCAGAGCCGACAGGATTATGAGGCGGTGTTTGGGAAGGACATGCATGTGCTTGCGCATCATCGACTCGCAGATTTGTGCTTTTCTACTGAAGGGGACGAAGGGCTGCCGCTAGACCAACGCTTGTTACTAACGGAGGCATGGGAAGCCGATGTTGTATTGACAACGTTCGTCCAGCTGTTTCATTCGATCTTTACCAATCGGAACCGTCCGCTTAAGAAATTTCATAAACTGGCTGGAAGCATTATTATTCTAGATGAAGTGCAGGCGCTTCCTGAAAAATACATGCCACTCATAGGGGCGGTATTGAGAAAAATCGCAGAGTACTATGGAACCCGATTCATTCTAATGACCGCCACTCATCCTCAATTGTTGGAGCTCGGGGATCGATTGCTTGGTCAATCGTTCTGTAAGCCTGTAGAGTTGCTGCCTAGCTATAGAGAATATTTCGCCAGCTTGACTCGCACTAGGCTCATTTCACAAATCGGACGTAAAAGAAACGGTGAAGAGTTTTTTAACCTCTTTCTTGATACTTGGCAACCGCATCAATCAGCACTGATTGTAGTGAATACTATTCGGAGAAGCAAGGAGATTTATCAATTACTGAAGAAGGCTCATTCAGAAGGAATATTGGGGAATGTAGAAATTTTTTATTTGTCGACCAATATCGTTCCTTGGCAACGAAGTCAAGTAATCGAGGCAGTGAAGGAACGGTTGGATGATCGGAACGGAAATCCTGTGATTTTGGTGTCAACCCAAGCGATTGAGGCAGGGGTCGATTTGAACTTTGATATTGGATATCGCGATCTCGCTCCATTGGAATCAATTATCCAAACAGCCGGCAGGGTAAATCGTAGTGGAGAGAGGGGGGAACTTTGTCCAGTGTACATAGTGAAGCTTGGTAATGATGCACAATATATATATGGCTCTCATCATCTCAATTGGACAAAGAAGATATTTGATATGTATGAAGAAATTCCTGAACCGCTCTTTCCCAGTTTGCTGTTTGACTACTATCAGAAATTAGCAGAACATCTTCCAATGGATGCTTCGCGTGATCTATGGAGTGAGGCTGTTTGTGGCCTTGACTTGGACAAACTTAATGAATTTCAATTGATTGAGACGGACGGAGTTGCTGATGTGTTTGTTGAATTAACAAAAGAGGCAACTAAGTTAGCTGATGAGTATGAGCGTATTATGACAGCGAAAAATATGCCTATTTACGAAAAAAAGGCGGTTCTCCGCCGTATAACAACAGCGATGGGCCAATATATGGTTCAAATAAGGGTTAACCGATTGATGAACAGTCAGCTAGCGGAGTTTGTTACTCGTGGAGGTGTCAAGGGGAATTTCTTTTGGGTGCCGCCCAATGAAGTGGATAAATTTTACGACATGCAGACTGGTTTCAAAGACGAAAGTGGAGCGGCGTATTTGTATTAAGGGATGAATAGGTAGAGGGTGACGATTTAAAGTTGTGTTACTGTCGTCGACCTCCAATCGTGCAAAAAACCCGGGGGATCGACGACAATGTTCTTTTGCGTCAAAATCCTACAACCATCACGGCCGAACCGTATTGACAGAATTTTTGAAACGTTATATTCTGGAAACAGCCCAGAGGGAAAAAGCTTGATTTGATGCGCATGGTTTGGGTTTTTATCGTACCTATGAGGGATTGAAACATCTCCCTTTCTTATCACTTTTTCCGCGTCCACATCGGTTTTTATCGTACCTATGAGGGATTGAAACCAAGGAACAGAAAAACAAGTTGCTTGGGCTCTGAAGGTTTTTATCGTACCTATGAGGGATTGAAACTATTCACGAAAAAACGCGTTATTCCGACGCTCATCCGTTTTTATCGTACCTATGAGGGATTGAAACACCGACACGATGATTAATGACGCAATGCAAAAAATCGTTTTTATCGTACCTATGAGGGATTGAAACAGAAGCACTGACAGGGGATATATGGGCAATTCAGTGGTTTTTATCGTACCTATGAGGGATTGAAACACGTGTTAACATCGCTTTCTCTATATCGAGTTCGGGGTTTTTATCGTACCTATGAGGGATTGAAACCAGACTCATGGATATACGTGTATCCATGGTCGTTTTCGTTTTTATCGTACCTATGAGGGATTGAAACACGATCCCGGAAGTGGTCGTCAACCGCATCATGGAGTTTTTATCGTACCTATGAGGGATTGAAACATGTCTGCCCGTAGGATGACGTTGACATTAAATTTAGTTTTTATCGTACCTATGAGGGATTGAAACGACATTTTCGTCCACCTCCATCATTTTCCATGACCGTTTTTATCGTACCTATGAGGGATTGAAACAAACATCTATTTTCATTCGCCAATTCCCCAATCTCGTTTTTATCGTACCTATGAGGGATTGAAACTTTTCCAACTCTTCCCGCTCTTGTCCAAGAGCGAAGCGAGTTTTTATCGTACCTATGAGGGATTGAAACCTTGAACAACAACCAAATCGGGCAAGCGGAATTTTGTTTTTATCGTACCTATGAGGGATTGAAACAATCAAACGCCGCATCGTATCGTATTTGAATACTTGTTTTTATCGTACCTATGAGGGATTGAAACGATACACCGATCACAGAAGTCAAGGAAATCTATGAGGTTTTTATCGTACCTATGAGGGATTGAAACCTATCATCGCCCAGAAATTCGAGCGATGGCATTGGGTTTTTATCGTACCTATGAGGGATTGAAACGCGTTCATAATTCCAGCAACAAGGTCAGCTTGCAAGTTTTTATCGTACCTATGAGGGATTGAAACTACGGTCCAAGATCCGCGGCTGTGAGTCGTTTGCATGTGTTCCTCGTACCTGCCGACAGGCTAGTTATCTTTTTTTTCCGCTTTTGTTGTCTTTGTTTGAGATGTGAGGGCCTGCCCGTCCCCTCCCATTGAAATCCTCGCCACGGGTCAAGGTGTTTCTTCTCCTGCTTTCTGCTCCCCTCTCGCAGCTGCCTTGTTCGATGCGGTATACTTGATAGAAGGAGCAACGTTGGTTTGCTTCCGGATGGACGTTTGTGGCAAGCAAAGGGAAGAAAGGGGAATGGGGATGCGCTGCAAGCTTCGCGATCTCGGGTTTTCCATCGGTACGCTTCCGGTGGGGAGGCGGAATCAAATCACGGATGTGTCAGGGGTTCGGGTTGGGCATGTGACGATTCGGGAAGATATGGATGAGCGAACGGCGATCCGCACCGGAGTGACGGCGGTGCTGCCGCACGGGGGCAACTGGTTTTTGGAGAAAGTGCCTGCCGCTTGTTTTGTGTTGAACGGGTTTGGGAAAACGGCCGGGTTGGTGCAAGTCGAGGAGCTCGGGGTGATCGAGTCGCCGATTATGCTGACGAATACGTTCAGCGTCGGGGCGGTTTGGCAAGGGACGCTGGAATATATGTTGGAGGCGACGCCAGAGATCGGGGATGTGACGGGGTCGGTCAACATTGTCGTCGGCGAATGCAATGACGGCTACTTGAACACGGCGCGGGTGATGGCGGTGACGAAAGAGCATGCAAAAGCGGCGATTGCCGCGGCGCGCGTGGAGATGGAAGAAGGGGCGGTCGGGGCAGGAACAGGGATGATGTGTTTCGGTTGGAAAGGGGGCGTCGGCAGCTCGTCGCGGGTCGTGGGCGGGGGATATACGGTCGGGGCGCTTGTCGTGAGCAATTTCGGTCGGCGCGGGGAGCTGCGGTTCGTGCCATATGTGCCGCCGTCGTTCGATGAACGGGACGTGCCGCCTGGGTCGATTATGATGATCGTCGCGACTGATGCGCCGCTTGATGCGCGGCAGTTGAAGCGGCTGGCGCGGCGGGCGGCGGTGGGGCTCGGGCGGACGGGAAGCTGCGTCCATCACGGGAGCGGCGATATTGTGATTGCGTTTTCCAATGCTTATACGATCCCCCATTTCTCTGATTCGGTTCTACAATCCGTTCCGCCGCTCGTCCGCGACGATGCGCCGCTGATGAACGAGTTGTTTCAAGCCGCGATCGAGGCGGTGGAAGAAGCGATTTGGAATTCGCTCACAACGGCGGAGACGACGACGGGGCGGAACGGACGCATTGGGGAGGCGATGCCGTATTCGCTGCTTCGACGGACGGAAAAATGATAGACATCGGCCTGAAGGGTTTCCCCTCAGGCCGTTTTTCATTGTCCTTGCCGCGCTGTCAGTGCCGGATGTGAAGGCGGTGCGCCCAAGCGGCGATTTTCTCTTTCATGTCCTCGCGCCATGCGCGGTCATGGGCCGCATAGCCGACCAGGACGCCCGTGGCGATGAGAAGCACCCCTGATAAAGCGAAAATGGCGGAAATGGATGCGAATCCTGCGATGGCTCCCGCTGCCGTCGGGCCAGCGAGGTTGCCGAGGAAGCGGCTGCTGGCCGTGACGCCGAATACCCGGCCTTGGATGCGGCGCGGGCATTGTGCGTTGATCAGCGCTTGAATGGCAGGCCATACGCCGCCGACGACCAGCCCTTGCAAGAAGCGCCAGACGTACAATTCATAAAGATGATCCGTCCATAGTTGCGGCAAGGCGAACAAGCCGGAGAGCAGAAGCAAAATCGGCAGCATTTTCCCTTGCCCGATCCGGTCGCCGAGTTTGCCTAAATACGGCGCGCCGATGATGGTGGCGATCCCTGTGATCGAGGAGGCGAGCCCTGATAGAAATGCGAGATTGCTAGAATGGCCGACGAGCGATTGGACGAAAATCGTCATCATCGAGTTGACGCCGAGAACGGCGATTTGCACGAGAAACGTAGCGGCGAACAAGACGAGGAGCGTCCGTTGCTCGAACACTTCTTTGAAACTCGCCTTGTTTTCTTTCGCCCGCAGCGCGACGGGGTCTTTTTCGAGCCAAAAGACGACAGGAAGCAATGTCGCCAAAATGCAAAACCCGGTCACGAGAAACACCGGGCGGAAGCCGAACCAATCGGATAAGGCGCCGCCGATGAGCGGCCCGATGATGTTGCCAGCGATGCTTCCCGTCTGCAGCGTCCCAAGCGCCTCGCCGCTATGATCTTTCGGCACGACGCGCGCCAAATAGGAAAACGAGACGGTGATGAACCCGGAGAAAAAGCCGACAAGGAATCGGAGGGCAAGCAACGCCATCGGCGAATGGGCGAACGCCATGCAGCTGGTGATGAGCCCCATGCCGACCCCCGCGCGGATGAGGTTGGCGCGCTGGCCGTACTTGTCGGCGAACATGCCCCAAATCGGCGCCATGATGGCCGCCGACAAAAACGTCGCGGAAAAGACAAGACCGGTCCAGACGCTCAATGAATGGTGCTCGGTGACGCCCATTTCCCACAACAGCAGCGACAAAAACGGAATGACCATCGTCATCCCCGCGGACACCATGAAATTGCACAGCCAAAGGATGCGGACGCTTCGTTTCCAGTTCACGGCAGGTCATCTCCTGTATTCTTTCGTCTCTCTAACAATTTTAGCGCGATGGAAAAACAAAGGAAACGATTTTGCTTATCAATGGGATCAAGACCATGGCATCGGGCATCGTTCAGGCTTGTCGCGGGCCGCATGCGCTTGCCTGTTCAAGGGAGCGGAAAGGTGTGTAAACAAACGAATCCCCCTTGCCAACTAGGCAAGGGGGTCATCTATGTCAAAAGGGGGGAGGGGGCAATTAGGCGTTATGGGCTTGGGCGTCTTTCCATTTCGCTAGTTCGCGTTCGACTTCTTCATCAAACGGCGCAGGGGACAACACGGCGTTCGTTCCGAACCGGGCGGCGGCCGCTTCGGCTTCTAACGCGATGACGCGCTCTTCCATGCGGGCGAACCCACGCAGCGCCTCGTCGGCGGAAAAGGAGGCGAGCGCCGTGTCGATTTGTTTCAACGCCCGCGCCGCGTTGACGCGGGCGGCGAGCTCCAGCTGTTTGGCTGCGAGCTCATCGTACCGCTCGCGCAATTGGTTGAGCCGATTGGCGACTTCCACCGTTTTCGCTTTGATGGCCTCATAGTGCTGTTTGTACGCTTCAAGTTTCTTCTCATACAGCAACTTGTCGCGCAAAGCGAGTTTGGCGACGGCTTCTTCGTTGCGCTCGAGCGCCAGTTTCGCTTGGCGGCTCCGTTTTTCAATCGTCGCCTCCGCTTGGGCGATGAGCGTCTCGTAGCGCCGCTCGGCGACCCATTGCTGGGCGAGCGCCTGGCGCCCTCGTTCGAGCTGCTCTTCAAGTTCGCGCAAATATTGTTTCGTCATGGCGACGGGGTCTTCCCATCGGTCGATTTGTTCGTTCACTTCAGCGAGAACGATCGTCTTGATTCGGCGAAAAATGCCCATTTGTTTGTGCCTCCTTTTGGATCGTTTTTTCCCATTCATCGAGCCAATCGGTGGAAACGGATGGCGTCGCTGGCATCAACGCTTCAACGGCGGATGGTTTGTGCGCTTGGCGCCGCCCTAAGGCATACACAGCGGCCAGTGCGAGCAAAATCAACACCCATTTTGGCAGCAACGCCGCAATCCCGAGCGCGACGAGCACCCAGCCGATCCAGCGCTTCGACCGCGCCGCAGCGAGCCACACGGCTCCGGCGGCGGCAAGCAAAAGAGGGATGAGCCACTCTAGGAACAACATCGGCATCATCCAGCCTTCGCGCCGCTCCATGATGAACTCCCGAGGGTGATGACCGAATCCGCCCGGCATGCCGTCAAACGGAGCGCCTGGACGCCCGTGCGCCATCACTTCATGCGGGGCGAGAACGTGAAACAGGCTGATCCCCGCGAGAGCGACAAAGGCGAGCAGAAAAACCGCTCGAGCTTTCTTCAATCTCGTCACCTCCTTTTCCGTGGTGGACTGGCTTACGGTTTGTATTGTAGAAGGGGAAGGAGAAAATTAGGTGAAAAGCGAATGTTTTTTGAAGGAATTTTGCGCATATCATCCATTAGGGGGATCCGCGCAAGATGGACGGTGATTTTCGCATGACATTGTGGGGGAGGAAGGAAAGACGTGGTTCGGTCGTATGGGCTTGATGTGGGCGGCGCTTTGTTGGTGTTGTTGTTTTCCTTTTTGTTTCCAACGTTTAATGTCGGATATTATGCGTACGGCTCGTTTCTCGCATTTGCCATCGGCTCGTTGATCGTCGGCCTGGCGAGAATTCGATGGAATCCGCATGCGCGGTTAGGCGGCGCTCTGGTCGGTTCGTTCCTCATCATCGCAGTCTCTGTCCTCATCATCCGCCTGTTTCCCATCGAAATTCGCGATGCTGCCGACTTAGTCATGCCCTATGTCAATGCCGTTATGAATGCGTTGATTTATTTTCTGATGATGAACGCCCTCCACTTGTGGCATCGCCTAGCAGCGGGCAACGTTTCGTTTTGGAAAAAAACGGTAAAGTGGCTCATGTGGCCGTCGTAAACAAAAGGCGCCCCAGTCTGCCTAGAGCGCCTTTTCCTTCAAAAGTCCGAGCGCCGTGTTCTAACGCCTAATAAAGTGAATACACGAACCCTAAGTTGATCGGTTTTCGATAATAAATATCTGACCCTGATGAATAGCCGTACGTGCCCCTGCCTCTTTAAAAGCTGAAACTGTCTCACCGTTCAAGAATCATCGGTTAAGGAAACGACATGATTCCTTACTCAAGAATACGAAGAATGGTTTGGGCAATGCCAACTTTGTACGTGCGAGGTGAATTCCCTATGAGGAAACGTTATGGTTTGCTGTCTATTCTTCTTTTATGCATATGCGGAGCAGTTATTTTCTTTCAAACATCCACAAAAATAGATTTCAATCGCAAGGAAACAGAAGTCATTCGAGTAACAAGCAGAGTCGGGGATTTTTCTGATATTCATGAAATTCGAGATAAAAGAAAAATAAATAGAACAATAGAAATTTTGAATTTGGTGGAATGGTCAAAAACGGCCTAAGTCGATGGACATCAACCTGACTATCGTTTTTGGCTCGAACATCCAAAAACGAAGGACAGGCTATTCAATTACAACATTTGGTTTAAGAAAAATCATACAATGATCTTCGATAAAAAAACAGGAAAATGCGGGGGCGTTCCTTCAAAGTATGAAACGGAATTGAAAAGTTTGCTCAAGGAGTAGGCAATGCTTAACACGACGGATTGGTTGAACACCAGCTCACAAAGGAGAGGTGCGGTAGAATCAGGGGCGGATATAAATCCCCAATCCCCCTTTTTTGGAGGGGGATTGGGGATGCTTAATGATGGATGTCATCCCCATCATTCACTGGGCGGGAATGAACGCGAGCTATACGTCGTATGGTGAGCCGCTCCCTTCTACTCGATTAAGAGGAGAGCCCGAGCGCCTTGCCGCCTGCCAATGGCAAGCGCGCCCTAACATCTAAGCAGGCAAACGGACGAGAAACTCCGTCCCTTGCCCGAGTTGGCTGTGGACGTGGATCGCGCCGCCGTGGGCGTCGACGATCCATTTGGCGATCGACAGCCCGAGGCCGTGGCCGCCTTGTTGGCGCGAGCGCGCTTTGTCGACGCGGTAAAAGCGGTCGAAAATGCGGCCGATGTCTTCCGGGGGGATGCCGATGCCCGTGTCTTTGACGGAAAGGACAAGCTGCTTCGGTTCGGTGCGGATCGACAGCGTCACCTCGCCGCCTTCTGGGGTGTATTTGATCGCGTTGTCAAGCAAAATGTACAACAGCTGCGTCAATTTGTCCGGATCGGCGGTGACGATCGCTGGCTCGGGAGCGTGAAAATGCATCGCGATCTGCTTTTTCGCCGCGAATTCCGACATCAGCTGGAACGTGCGCTCGGCGTGCGGGCGGAAATCGAACGTTTGTTTTGAAAGCTCCAGCGCCGCATGTTTTGCATCGGCGCGGGCGAGCGTCAACAAGTCGTTCATCAGTTTCGTGATCCGCTTCAGCTCCTCGCGCAGACGGTCGAGCAGGCGGCGGGCGAAGTCGTTTTTCGTCACGTCTTCCTCGAGCGCCAGCGCCTCGACGGATGAGAAAACGACGCTCAAGGGCGTCCGCAGCTCATGCGACGCGTCGGCGACAAACTGGCGCTGCCGCTCGTACGCCTCTTCAATCGGAAGAAGCGCGCGCTTGGACATGAAGAAGCTGAGCGCGACGCCGACGGCAAGAAACAAAACGGCCAAGCCGATGAGGACAATGAGCAGCCAATGGAACACGCCGAAAAACGACGTGACGTCCATGCCGATATACAGCACGCCCGCGAAATCGCCGTGAATGACGAGCGGGCGGGCGGCGGCGAGCACGCGCCAGTCGCGGGCCGCCTCGCGCGCGAGGCCGGGCATATGTTCCGGCAAAGAGACGTTTATGTAGACGGGGGTGCGCTCATTTGCCTTGAGATGGGATAAGGCGTTTAAAAAGTACGGGCGCAGGCGTGGGTGGACTTCATCCCCCGCCAGCAAGCCCCCGTCCGGGCTGATGACGTAGAAAAAGAGCTGGTCTTCGCTTAACAAAATGACATTTTCCTCATCAAACAAGTCGAAGCTGCTTTGCTTGAGCATCACTTGTTCGATCGTATTCGCCTCTTGCTCGGCGAGGCGGCTGATGCGCCGCTCTTGGTCAGATGTGGCGATCCAATAAAACAACGCGGCGGCGATCATGACAAACAAGGCGAGAAACAAGGTGAAAATGCCGCTATAGAGCGCCGTCAGCCGCCAATGGGCGCGGCGGAACAAGTCGGCGCTTCCTAAGCGGCGCAGCCAGCCGCGCCATTCGCTCCAGTTATTTTTCAATTTTATACCCCACTCCTCGAACGGTTTGGATGACGTCGTCTTTCAATTTCTTGCGCAACAGCTTGATCGTCGCATCGATCGTTTTCATCGACACATCGGCGTCCCACCCCCAGACGCGGTCCAACATCGTCTCGCGCGGCACGACTTGCCCTTGGTTTTGCACGAGCAAGTCCAGGAGCTGGAACTCGCGCGGGGTGAGGAAAATCTCTTCGTCGCCGCGGTGGAGCGTATGGCTGGTCCGGTTCAACGTGAAGCCGTGAAACGCCACTTTTTCCTCTTGAAGCGGGACGAACGTCCGCCGGGCGAGCGCTTTGAGCCGCGCGACGAGCTCGTCGATTTCAAACGGCTTGACCAAGTAATCGTCTGCCCCCGCCTCAAGCCCTGTGACGCGGTCGTGGACGGCGTCTTTCGCCGTCAGCATCAAAATCGCGCCTGTATAGCCGTTTTGCCGCAGGCGGCGGCAAATGTCCACCCCATCGCCGTTCGGAAGCATCCAATCGAGCACGACGACATCGTAAAACTCCGCCATGGCGTAGTCGTACGCGTCTTCCCCTTCCTGCACCCAATCGATATGGTCGATGCCTTTCTTTTTCAATAAATGAACGATCAGCTCCCCAAGGTGAAGATCGTCCTCGGCAAGCAAAATTTTCATTGTCACTCCTCCCGTTCCGCCTTTCTTCCTTCTTATCATACCAAATCATTCGTGAAAAAACGGTGAAAACGCGGCGCGTTTCTTTGTGCGGAGGAGTGCGGATTTTCACCATTTTTTCACTTTCCTTGGCTATCATGATGGACGAAGAGGTAAAGGAGGAAAACGACGATGAGAAAAATGCGGAATTTGCATCTTTGGATTGGGCTCATCAGTTCAATCTTTTTGCTGGTCGAGGCGGTGACGGGGCTCCTTCTATCGGAGCCGTGGCTCATCGGCCAGACAGAGCGCGGCGAGATGCATCGCGCCGTGCAGGAGGGAATGTCGTCGTTCGGAACGGGGGCAGGAGCGTCCACGGCCCCGATGGCGCCGCGCGCTGAGGGAGGAGGATCGTCGCTCATGATGTTCGTCCGCCAGTTGCACGAAGGGCGCCTCGGCTCGCTCGACATCCGTTGGGCGGTTGATGTCGCGGCGGTGGCGATGATCGTCTTGACCGCGACGGGGATTTTCTTGCCGATCCGCACGCTCGCAGCGGGGCGGAAGCGGAAGCAGAAGCGGATGACGCCAGCGTCGGAGACGACCTAACCCATGGAGGAAGGGATGGAATGATGCATCGGAACAACCGGAAGAAGCGACGCCGCTGGTCTTCTCTTTATGCGAGGCCGATGGACGCAGGCAGCACGGTGGTGTTTTCCCCGCCTTTTCACTGCTTGGCGGCCATTCGCTCAAAGATGCCGCATATCCGATTAGGGATCATGAAGGAGGAGATGAACCATGGACATGATGCCGTTTGAACCAACTCCAACGCCGCAGCCGAAACGACGCGGCCGTTTCATGTCGTGGCTCGCCGCTTCCGTCGCGGGGGCGGTGATCGGGAGCGCGGCGACGTGGTATGTGGCGCCGAAATGGATTCACAGCGAAGCCAATTCCGAAAACGCCGCAACCGAAGCGGCGGCGAAAAGCGAGGCGCTGCCGCTGCAGCCGACGGCGAACGTCAACACGAACATGATCGCCGCCATTAACAACGTGGCGGATGCGGTGGTTGGCGTTGTCAACATTCAAAAGCAAGTCGACTTTTTCTCGGAGCAAGCGCAAGATACGGAAGCGGGGACGGGCTCAGGCGTGATTTTCAAAAAAGACGGCAATGCCGCCTACATTGTAACGAACAACCATGTCATTGAAGGCGCGAACAAAGTCGAAGTGGCGCTCGCGAACGGGAAAAAAGTGAAAGCCGAGATCGTCGGCGCGGATGCACTCACTGACCTTGCCGTCTTGAAAATCCCCGCTGAAGGCGTGACGAAAGTGGCGAGCTTCGGCGACTCGTCGAAGGTGAAAATCGGCGAGCCTGTCGCGGCGATCGGCAACCCGCTCGGCTTGGATCTGTCGCGGACGGTCACCGAAGGGATCGTCAGCGGCAAACGGACGATGCCCGTCTCGACGTCAGCAGGCGATTGGGAAATCGACGTCATCCAAACCGACGCCGCCATTAACCCAGGCAACAGCGGCGGCGCGCTCATCAACAGCGCGGGCCAAGTGATCGGCATCAACAGCATGAAAATCGCCGAAACAGGCGTGGAAGGACTCGGCTTTGCCATTCCGAGCGAAAACGTCAAACCGATCGTCGAGCAGCTGATGAAAGATGGGAAAATCAAACGTCCGTACCTCGGCGTCCAGCTCGTTGATGTGGCGGATTTGTCCGATGACGTCCGCACAAATGAATTGAAGTTGCCGTCGAACATCACAAGCGGGGCGGCTATCACGTCCGTCGAACCGTTCTCCCCAGCCGCGGAAGCCGGTCTCAAATCAAAGGACGTCATCACAGCGATCAACGGTGAGAAAATCGACAGCGTCAGCGCGTTGCGCAAATATTTGTACACGAAAACATCGGTCGGGGATCGCATTAAAATGACCGTCTACCGCGATGGATTTGAGACGACCGTGTCCGTCACCTTAAAAGCGAGAGACAGCAGCCAGTCGTAGAAGACATCGCCTCTTTCCCAGCGAATCAGTGGGGAAGAGGCGATTTTTTTGTGAAGTGCTTGCGCAAGGTGAAGGATAGAAACGCGGATCTGTATCGTCAACAATCCTCTTCTTGTAAGAGCCCGCAGAATACATGTGCCCACCATGCGAGTTGGCCCGCGGCCAAAACTATAACGCTGTTGGAAATGATGTTCCCCCGAATGCCTTTGTTGGCTGTCACCACAACGCAACCGAACCGCAGGATGGATGCTCCGACGTCTCTCTATATCTAAGTGTAGATGGATAAATGTTAGATATTTTTTTATTTTTGCGAATATATTAATATGTTTTAAATGGTAATGAAGACTCTTTTTTTTTAATTTCTAATAAAATTTTAATTGTAAAAATATAAAATTAAAGGAGGTATTTGTATTTTATGAAGAAGTCTTTCCTGCTTTCTTCGATTGTAGCTTTAGGCCTCATTGGCACCTCAGGAGTTCCGATGGCGTACGCTCGGGGAGATGCGCAAGTGAATAAGGCGAAGATCCAAATCGAACAAGAGATGGAAAAGAAACAACGAGAAGAGCGGCAAGAAATCGTAAATTTAATCAATGAACCTGTTGATCAAGAAGCAGTGAAGAAAGAAATAGAATGGATGAGAAAAAACGCTCCTGACAAATATAATCAAGTTGTCAGCCAGCAACGGGTTCAAGGAATATCAACGCTTTCTTCAAGCGGTGCATTGGGGACAAAAGGGGATATCTTGATCACCTATGATAGCGAAAGTTCTGGATGGAATCACGGACATGCTGCTATCGTCCGGTGGGACGGTGACTATATCATTGAGGCTTGGCCAGGAGATGGCGTGCGCTACTACGTTAACAATTGGAAAATACGTTTTAAAACATGGAAAGCCCTTTGGGTGAAAGGGGCAATGGGAGAGGATTATACATCAGCTCAATCGTATGCTAGAGCGCAAATCGGCGAGCCGTATAGTCTAACGGCAACCAAAAATCAATCATCAAAATGGTATTGCTCGTTGCTCGTGTGGAAAGCGTGGGAGAATCGAGGATTTGACCTAGATGACGATGGAGGCATTATTGTAACCCCGTCCGACTTGGATCAAGACCCCGAGACCATTACCTATGCCAGCAGCAACTAAAAGAATTTATGGGATATATTCCTATGAACGTGTAGAAGGGCATATCATCCATATAATGGTTATGCCCTTCTATATTTTATCCACCCATCCCCTCGGCTGAAGGAAACGCGCGGATTTGCGGGTTTTGACGTTGTAAGCAAGGGGCGTGGGGAGTTTGAGTAACCGCTCCCTCACGGAGGAAGGGAACATCGTTCTAACAGGAAGGAACTCTTTTGGTTCTCATCGAATATGGCCATCATTACGGATGAAAGGGGATTTGAAATGGGCCCGAGTGCGCCGCTATGGATGTCCATGTTGTACTACATTATGTGCATTGCCACATTGATTGTCGGTGTGGCGATGCTGGTGAAAGGAACGGTCCGCCGCTTGTATTCGCTCGCTGTGGTGCTTGCGGTGCTGCTCTTTTTTCTGAACAATTTTCATACCATCGCCAGGGTCGGCGTCGATCCGTTCGCTTACTGGCAGCAATCCCTCATGGAAGGGCAATGGTGGGCATGGCTGTCGCTTGTGCTGTTTCTTTTCATCGTCTGGTATTGGGGATGGCTTGTCCAGCGCATAGGAGGCCAAAAGGAAGGGCAGGCTTGGTGGAAGCGGCAAAGATGGATATGGGTGGTGCTGGCGGCCGCCGCGCCTGTCATCGTGTATGGGGTGCAGAGCTTGGATGATTCCGTCGTTTCCTCGGTGCGGGCGTATGAGCCGTCTGAGGGTCGCTCAGCGAACGAACCGCCCGGACGCATCTTCTTTTTGTATTCTCACCCGTTTGCGCGAGATTCGTATATCGTGGAGACGGATGGACCGCACGTGCGCAACGTGGTGACGCTGCAAGCTGTGGGGGTGTCCCAGCTTTCGCATGGTTCATCGACGAAGGAACTGTTGTTGTGGTCAGATTATGCGGGACGGCATGTCTATCGACTGAATCGAGACACATGGACATTGGTCGATCAAGAAGCGGTCTCCAGCCCTCTTTCGTTTGCCTCGCTGGAGGGTGAGTGGGAGATTCGATCGCTGAATCAAGATGTCAACACCCATAAACTAGAAGTCCGGAAAGGGGGAAAATTGCTGTTTTCGAAGCGGTTCCCTCCTTACGTTCTTCAAGTTTTGCGCGCAGAGCCGCATTTCTATGTGTTTGCTGATGTGATGGAAAAGGAGCAAGGTGTATTGTATGTGCTGGATCAGCGCGGTTCCGTAGTGAAGGAAATTTCGTTGCTTACGTCCTTCGCGCGCTCCATGGCGGTCTTTCACGACCACCTTGTCATCGCCACGAAACCTCGCCTCACCATCGTGGATCCGCATTCATGGCGAGTGATATATTGGGACATGGGGCGAGAGGAGACGCAGTTCGATCAGCTTTACGTGAAGGGAGACACGCTGTGGGTAAGCTATGTCCAGAGAGGAAAGTCGGGATGGCTTGCGCTGAACGATCAGTTTAAGGTGATGGAGAAGCATGAGCTGCCGTCGGTATACTGGGAAGCGCGGTTTCACGGCGACTATGTGTATGCATTGTTTGAGCCGCAGGAAGGAGACAAGGCCGACGATGCCGGAGAAATGAACATTTTCCATCTTCGTACAGGCCAACTCGCTGCCAAGTTTGCCGTGCCGAAGCAGAAGCACAACTTGCAGACATTTCACGTGATGGATGAAATACAATAGGAGTAGGGGGATGACGATGGGACCGAGCATGCCGTTATGGATGTCGATTGTATACTGGGCTATAGGCATCGCCACGTTCATCGCCGGCGTGGCGGCGCTCATGGTGGGAACGATTCGCCGCCCGTATTCGTTGGCGGCCGTGCTTGCCGTGCCGTTGTTTTTTCTCAACAACTTCCACACGATCGCCAGAGTCGACGTTGATGAGTTCGCCTACTGGCAACAATCCCTCATCGAAGGGCAATGGTGGGCGTGGCTGTCGCTTGCGCTGTTTCTGTACATGATCGGGTACTGGGTGCTGCTCGTTCGCGGCATTCGCGGGCGGCGCGCCGCATCGGGGGGAAGTAAAAGGGGGAAAGGGAGATGGAGTTTCGCGATTATGAAGAGTTTTGGCCGTTTTACTTGACTCAGCACCGCAAACGGGCGACAAGGCGCTGGCATTTTGTCGGAACGAGCTTCGTGTTTTTGTTTGTGATCATCACGATCGTCACGAGGAACGCATGGTGGCTGCTCGGGGCGCCAATCGCCGCCTATGCGCTCGCCTGGTTCAGCCACTTTTTCATCGAAGGAAACAAGCCCGCCACCTTCGGCCATCCGCTTTGGTCGCTTCGGGCCGATTTTCGCATGTACAGGCTCATGCTTGCGGGGCGGCTTGGGCGGGAGCTGGAGCGGCTGGGGATTTCCGAGGAGTAGAGCGAAGAACGATAAAAAGGCCTTCTCCCTGAAGATGTCCCGAAGGTTTGGAGAAATGGGGGCGGCAATTCGAATGATTCAGGGAGAAGGGTTTTGTCTTCTCATTGCTTCAATTGTTCAATCGTTTCCAGCGGCAGCCCGGTCAGTTCATGGATCGTGTCAGCATCAAATCCTTTTGCCAACATTCGTTTCGCAACATCCAGCTTTGCTTTCTCCATCCCTTTCTCTATTCCTTTTTCCATGCCTTTCTGCTCGTATGAAACGATGAGTTCCATGACTTTGGCAGCCTCCTTCTCCTCCATTGTATTCACCTCATTTCGCAGTCGGATTTCTTCTTCCTCCGATAACCGCAAATATGTTTCGAAAAAGCCGAACAACAGACGCTGTCTCGCCTCATCGAGCTCGAGGCGGGCGAGCATGCGCAAAAATTCTTTTTTCACTTCCACCCTCTCCTCTTCATTATACCCCATTTTGCTTAACAGGGCGGCAGCGACCGGGTTGTCATGGCAGATGTACTCGCGCCATGGGAGTTTGCGCAATTCTATGGTCAAAAAACGGAAATCGAGAACGGTCAAAAACGGAAACGCAACGGTGAATGAAGATGGTTCATCGCGGATGGCATCATAGCTGAAGATCGCGATCGGAAGAATACGGCGGCGGTGTTTTTGAAATAAGCGGCTGAAATAAATGAACATTCGTTCTGAAAACGAGGATTGGATGTAGCTTTGATGTTCGATGTGGACGACGATCAGTCCATCTTCTCCTCTCAGCTTCGTCTCGACCAATAAATCGACTCGATATTTTTCACCCGCGGTGACATCAGTCATCACCTCTTCTGATAAAAAGGAAAGGTGGTGAAAGTCAACCTGTTCGTGTACGTGAGGAAAGAAGAGGAGGACAAATTCTTCAAAAAAGGTGCTCAGCAACTCTTTAAACAGGCGATCATGGTCAATGCGCGTTTCTGACATGGTCTCCCTCCCTGTTTATTTTTGAATTCCCATTTGTTTTATTCGATCCATGCAAGGCAAAATCCTGCCTAGCCCCAGCTTTTCACAGACGTTTTTTTGTTCAGAGACAGGAAATAGCAGGAATGTTGTCGAATTTTGATGATGATGGAAAAATGATGAAACCAACCGTTGCCTCGCCCGTATCAATAGGTAAAGGCGAAAGGAGGGGAGGGGGATGTGGTTCGGTCATCAGCCTGAAGTCGTATACGGGTGGGTGCTGGTGGTCAGTGCGTTGCTGACGGTGTTGTATTTTTTCTTCAGCGACGTGCTTGACGGCCTGTTCGATCTGCCCGATCATCCGCTGTTCAGCCCGCAGCTCGTCTTATCGTTTTTCATTGTTGCGAGCGCGGTCGGATTGTTGGCAGAAATGTACACCTCTTGGCCGTCACGGTGGATCGCTCTGCTTGGCGTCGGCACGGCGCTTGTCGTCGTATTGCTTTTGCACTTTTTCGTTTTCTTGCCGCTCCGTTCGGCTGAGGCGTCCCTCGGGTATACGGATGCCGACTTGGAAGGGTCGCTTGCAAAAGTAATTGTTCCAGTGCCGCCCGATGGATTTGGAGAAATTCTCATCTCCCGCAAAAGCGGGGCGGTGGCCAAAGCGGCCAAAAGCCTCCATCGTGAGGAGATCGCCGCGGGGGAAGAAGTCGTCATTGTGCAAATGGAAAACGGCGTCGCTGTGGTAGCGAGGCACGATCCGTATCATCTTTCCATCTAAAACAAAGAAAGGGGAACTGTCATGGTTGCGCCATGGTTGATTGTCATTGGCGTCGTCGTCCTGCTTCTTGTCGGACTCATTGCCATTTTCATCGCCCGCTACCGCACCGTCGGGCCGGACGAGGCGCTCATTGTGACAGGCAGCTACTTAGGAAGCAAAAACGTTCATGTCGATGAATCGGGAAACAAAATCAAAATCGTCCGCGGCGGCGGCACGTTCGTCGTGCCGATTTTCCAACAGGCCGAGCCGTTGAGCCTATTGTCGATCAAATTGGATGTGCAAACGCCCGAGGTGTACACCGAACAAGGCGTGCCCGTGATGGCAGACGGGGTGGCGATCATTAAAGTCGGCAGCTCAATCGGCGAAATCGCGACTGCAGCCGAACAGTTTTTAGGAAAAACGCGCCAAGACATGGAAAATGAAGCGAAAGAAGTGCTCGAAGGCCATCTCCGCTCCATTCTCGGGTCGATGACAGTGGAGGAAATTTACAAAAACCGCGACAAGTTTTCGCAAGAAGTGCAACGAGTCGCGTCACAAGACTTGGCGAAAATGGGGCTTGTGATCGTCTCGTTCACGATCAAAGACGTGCGCGACAAAAACGGCTATCTTGATGCGCTCGGGAAGCCGCGCATCGCCCAAGTGAAGCGCGATGCCGACATCGCGACAGCCGAGGCGGAAAAAGAGACGCGCATCAAGCGCGCCGAAGCGGATAAAGAAGCGCGCAAAGCGGAGCTCGAGCGGCTGACGGAAATCGCCGAGGCGGAGAAAATCAACCAACTGAAGCTCGCCGAGTTCCGCCGCGAACAAGACATCGCCAAAGCGCGCGCCGACCAGGCGTATCATTTGGAAGAAGCGAAGGCGAAACAAGAAGTCATGGCCCAACAAATGCAGATCAAAATCATCGAGCGGCAAAAACAAATCGAGCTCGAAGAAAAAGAAATTTTGCGCCGCGAGCGCCAGTACGACTCGGAAGTGAAGAAAAAAGCCGACGCCGAGCGCTACGCGATCGAACAAAAAGCGGCGGCGGAGAAGGCGAAACAAATCGCCGAAGCCGATGCGCAAAAGTACCGCGTCGAAACGCTCGCCAAAGCGGAAGCGGAGCGCGTCCGCCTCGACGGGCTGGCGAAAGCCGAGGCCGAGAAAGCAAAAGGGGAAGCCGAAGCGGAAATCATCCGCCTGAAAGGTCTCGCCGAAGCGGAAGCGAAACAAAAGATCGCCGAAGCGTTCGAGCGCTACGGCCAGGCGGCCGTGCTCGACATGATCATCAAGATGCTTCCGGAATACGCGAAACAAGTGGCGAGCCCGCTTTCGAACATCGAGAAGCTGACGATCGTCGATACAGGGTCGGGCGCAAACGGCGGCGCCAACCGCGTCACAGGCTATGCGACGAACTTAATGGCGAGCTTGCAGGAGACGTTGAAAGCGTCGACGGGCATCGATGTGAAGCAGCTGCTTGAGAGCATCGCCCAAGGGAGCGCACCCGCCTATGCCCAGCCGCCCGGCGCGCCAGAATCGCCCCAAGAGGCGAAGACAACACAATGACGCCGATTCTGCCATAGCGCCCTTGTTTCAAACGAAGGGCGCTTTTTCTCGCCGCCTTGTTCACGACATTCGTCGGAGTTGCGCATCAAGCATTGTTTCGCTATGATGGGAACGGGTGGAATGGAAAAAAGGAAGTAGGTTGAGAATGATGAAACGAGCTCGAATTATTTACAACCCGACATCGGGTCGCGAGTTGTTTAAGCGCCATTTGCCCGATGTGCTCGTTCGGTTGGAAAAAGCGGGCTATGAAACGTCATGCCACGCCACCGAAGGGCCGGGCGATGCGACGAAAGCGGCGCGCCAGGCCGTGGAGCGGGAATTTGACCTCGTTGTCGCCGCGGGCGGCGACGGAACGATCAATGAAGTCGTCAACGGCATCGCCGATCAGCCGCATCGGCCGACATTGGGCGTCATCCCCGTCGGAACGACGAACGATTTCGCCCGCGCCATCGGCGTGCCGCGCTCGATCGAAGGGGCGTGCGAAGTGATCGCCACAGGCGAGCCCGTCCCGATTGACATCGGCTGTGTGACGAACGAAGGCAAAACGCGCTATTTCATCAACATCGCGGGCGGCGGGCGCCTGACCGAGCTCACCTACGAAGTGCCGAGCAAGCTGAAGACGATGCTCGGGCAGCTCGCCTATTACTTGAAGGGGATCGAAATGCTTCCGTCAATTAAAGCGACCGAAGCGCACATTGAGTACGACGGCAAGCAGTTTGAAGGCGAGATTATGATGTTTTTAGTGTCGCTCACGAACTCGGTCGGCGGCTTTGAAAAGCTCGCGCCCGACTCGTCGCTCAATGACGGCCTGTTTGATTTTATCATTGTCAAGAAAACGAACTTGGCCGAGTTTATCCGTCTGGTCACGCTGGCTGCGCGCGGCGAGCATATCAACGATCCGCACATTATTTATACGAAAGCGAACCGGGTGAAAGTGCGCTCGCCGATGCAGCTGAACTTAGACGGAGAATTCGGCGGCATGCTTCCAGGGGAGTTTGTCAATTTGCGCCGCCATATTGAAGTATTGATGCCAAAAGAAAAGGCGGAACAAGTGAGAACAGGGCAATGAGCCTGTTCTTTTCTTATGCCTTTTCCCCATAAAGGGCACGCTACATATACAGATGAACGGCAGAAAGGGGAACGACATGACGAAGCAGCAGCCACCAGTCGCCAAAAATGAGTATTATGACGTCATTTTCACCGATTTGACCCACGACGGCCTCGGCGTGGCGAAAGTCGACGGCTTTCCGTTGTTTGTAAAAAACGCGCTTCCTGGCGAGCGGGCGAAGGTGAAAGCGATCAAAGTGAAAAAAGGCTACGGGTACGGCCGCCTCATTGAGCTGTACGAACCGAGCTCGGACCGCGTCGAGCCGCCGTGCTCCGTCTATCGCCAGTGCGGCGGCTGCCAGCTGCAGCACTTAAGCTACGAGGGCCAGCTGAAGGCGAAAGAAAAGCAAGTGAAAGAAGTGCTCACCCGCATCGGCAAGCTGGACGGCGTCACCGTCCACCCCGTCATCGGGATGAAGAACCCATGGCGCTACCGAAACAAAGCGCAAGTGCCTGTCGGCGAGCGCGAAGGCGGCTTGGTCGCCGGGTTTTACAAAGAGCGGAGCCATGAAATCATCGACATGGACGCTTGTCTCATCCAGCAAGAGGCTAACGATGTCGTCGTCCAGACGGTGAAGCGCATCGCCGAGCGCTATGGCATTCCCCCGTACGACGAAACCACGCACAAAGGCGTTCTCCGCCATATTGTCGCCCGCTACGGCGCGGCGACAGGCGAGGTGATGGTCGTCCTCGTCACCCGCACCGAGCATTTGCCGCACGAACAAGACGTCGTCCGTGACATCGTCCGCGACATCCCGAACGTCAAATCGATCGTGCAAAACATCAACCCCGAGCGGACGAACGTCATTTTCGGCGCCAAAACGCGTGTGCTATGGGGGAGCGAGTTCATCACCGACCGCATCGGCGACATCCAATTCGCCATCTCGGCCCGCTCGTTTTACCAAGTCAACCCCGAGCAGACGAAAGTGCTGTACGACAAAGCGCTCGAATACGCGGAGCTGACCGGCACGGAGACAGTGATCGACGCCTACTGCGGCATCGGCACGATCTCGCTCTTTTTAGCGGGAAACGCCAAGCATGTCTACGGTGTCGAAATCATCCCCGAAGCGATCGAAGACGCCAAACGCAACGCCGAGCTGAATGGCATCAGAAACGTCACCTTCGAAGTCGGCGCCGCCGAAGATGTCATCCCGCGCTGGTATGAAGAAGGCATCTGCGCCGACTGCTTGGTCGTTGACCCGCCGCGCAAAGGCTGCGATGATTCGCTTCTTAAGACGATCATCGCCATGAAACCGCCGCGCGTCGTCTACGTCTCGTGCAACCCGGCGACGCTCGCCCGCGACTTGCGCATCTTAGAAGACAGCGGCTACGAAACGATCGAAGTCCAGCCAGTGGATATGTTTCCGCACACGGCGCACGTCGAGTGCGTGGCGAAGGTTCGGTTGAGATTGTAAACACAAAATAAACTCGTTTTTGAATCATTGTGGATATATGTTTGTTTACTGTCTTCCCTTTTCCAAGAGTTAAGAAAGTGTAGAGTTTGTCCAAAATCCATCTTTCTAAATGGTTTTCCCTATGGATATACTGGTACCACCTACATTTCTTGATTAGGTGGCGGGAACATGAAAAAGGAGCGTGACGACATGACTCCAGCAACAGAAATCAAAAAAACAAGTCTTCAATCATTGATTGAAAGCGGCAAAGTAAAAGTATTTCAAACAGATGACGAAGGTCGGGTTCTGTTGAATCCTAATGATCCAGATGATTTGGAATGGTTTGAAGGTTGATGAGGGATCATAATGAACGTAAAGCCTGGAGATATTTATGATGTTTATTTCGGTTTCGAAGATCGACCGGGCGGAAAATTTCGCCCGGTTCTTTTGTTTCGCCCGGTTCTTATTGTGGAGATAGAACACAATATTGCTGTTGCAATCAAAATAACATCGAAAGGACCTAAAGCTCCTCCCACCATACATGATCAATATCGAATTGAGATTCAGTATTATCAGGAAGCGGGGTTAACGAAAAAATCATGGGTAAGATGCGAAAAATTCAGGGTATTTCCATTATTTATATTTGATGAGACTAATAAACGTGGCACATTGCATCCTGATGACTTTGAAAGAGTTTACAGTGAATATTGTAAATTACGATTTTTTGAGTGATCGTATAAGTTGAAAGTTTATTTTCCATCCAGCCGATCACTCGCCACGTTATATCAAAGTCGACTTGTATGGAGGTAAAACAGAAACGAACAATCAGAAATTCTTTATTGCAACTTATATAGCATTTGTTAGTTAGATCGATATTCCCTCTCTCCTGTTTGCAAGATAAAAGGGAGGAGGTGAAATGATGCCCGCCATCTCACGCTGACTTGAATGGCGCCATCAACATCGCCAAAGCGATTGAGAATCCACACCACTTGCAAGCGTTCCTCGAACGGTTATGGTGAACGACTCCCACTCAAGCAAAGCGAAGTGGGAGTTTCTCCGTTCCACGACGAAAGCCACCTTCCGTCTTCCCGAGCATCAGCAGGTATAAAACTTATTTTTCTTCCCCTTTTGTGCCGAAAACCGTATATAATGGAGATTGGAAATAACAAGGAGGTACATAGAGACATGCTCACAGGCGAATTGCGCCATAAAGTCGATAAAATATGGGAAACGTTTTGGACAGGCGGCATTACGAACCCGCTGACGGTCATTGAACAGTTTACGTACTTATTGTTCATCAAAGGATTGGATGAAGTCGAAACGCAGCGCGAGCAGGAGGACGTGCTGCTCGGCATTGAATCGGAACGCATTTTTCCTCCCGATAAGCAGCACTTGCGCTGGAGCAAATTCAAACATTTTGAAGCCGCCCATATGTACGACGTCGTGTCCAACGAAGTGTTTCCGTTTATCAAAAATTTGCACGGCAATCGGGAATCGGCCTATGCGAAATATATGGGCGACGCCATTTTCATGATCCCGACGCCGCAAATGCTCGTCAAAATCGTTGACGGCATCGACCGCATCCCGATGAAAGACCGCGATACAAAAGGCGATTTGTACGAGTATTTGTTATCGAAAATCGCCACGGCGGGCACGAACGGCCAATTCCGCACGCCGCGCCATATCATCCAAATGATGGTCGAACTGATGAAACCGACGCCGGAAGACATCATCGTCGACCCGGCGGCGGGGTCGGCGGGGTTTTTGGTGGCGGCGGGCGAATATTTGCGCAAGCACCGCAACGACTTGTTTTTCGTGCAAAGTTTGAAAGAACATTTTAACAACCACATGTTCTACGGCTTTGACATGGACCGGACGATGCTGCGGATTGGCGCGATGAACATGATGCTCCACGGCATCGAAAACCCGAATATCGAATACCGCGACTCGCTGTCGGAACAAAACAAAGACAAGGACAAATACACCCTTGTCCTCGCCAATCCGCCGTTTAAAGGCTCGTTGGATTACGAAGCCGTTTCCAGCGACTTGTTAAGAGTCGTTAAAACAAAGAAGACAGAACTTTTATTCTTGGCCTTATTTCTGCGCATCTTAAAAACGGGCGGACGCTGCGCCTGCATCGTGCCCGACGGGGTGTTGTTCGGCAGCTCGAAGGCGCATAAAGACATCCGCAAAGAAATCGTGGAAAATCATAAGCTCGAAGCCATTATTTCCATGCCAAGCGGCGTCTTTAAACCATACGCGGGCGTATCGACGGCGATTATGATTTTCACGAAAACCGGCGTCGGTGGAACGGATCAAGTATGGTTTTATGACATGAAAGCCGATGGCTATTCATTGGACGACAAGCGCACGCCGATTGAGGAAAACGACATCCCGGACATCATTGCCCGCTTCCACAACCGTGAAGCGGAAAAAGACCGGAAGCGCACAGAGCAGTCGTTCTTCGTGCCGGTCGAGGAGATTCGGGAGAACGACTATGACCTTTCGATTAACAAGTATAAAGAGATTGAGTATGAAGAAATGGAGTATGAAGCGCCTAGTGTAATAATTAAAAGAATAAAAGAATTAGAAAATGATATATTGAAAGGTTTAGGAGAACTGGAGGACTTAATAAAGTGAGAAAAGTATCCCTAGGTTCACTTGTTAATATTAGGACAGGAAAATTAGATGCAAATGCTAGCAATCCGGAAGGTAAGTATCCATTTTTTACTTGCTCGAGAGAAACATTAAAAATTGATACTTATTCTTATGACTGTGAATGCGTTTTAGTTGCTGGTAATGGTGATTTAAACGTTAAATATTACAATGGTAAATTTGATGCTTACCAAAGAACTTATATTATAGAGTCGATTGATAAAAATATTTTAAATGTAAAGTACCTTTATTACTTTATGCAGTTGTACGTGTCAAAATTAAGACAAATGTCAATAGGTGGGGTTATAAAATACATTAAATTAAATTACTTAACTGACGCTAAAATTCCGTTACCGAATATTGAAAAGCAAAATAAAATTGTAAAAGTACTTGAAAAAGCCCAAGAACTCATCGACAAACGAAAAGCTCAAATTGAAGCGTTAGACCAGTTAACGCAAAGTGTGTTTTTAGAGATGTTTGGGGATCCAGCTACTAATCCTAAGAAATGGCCAATGGGTTTTATAAAGGATTTAGCTCTAAAAACACAATATGGTACAAGCAAAAAAGCAAGCGAGGATACAGGGAAATATCCTATATTGAGAATGAACAATATTACGTATGAAGGACATTGGGATCTCACAGATCTTAAATACGTTGATTTAGATGATAAGGAAGTTGAAAAATATCTGGTTCATAAAGGAGAGCTTTTATTTAATAGAACAAATAGTAAAGAACTAGTAGGAAAAACAGCTGTGTATCGCTTCGAAAAACCAATGGCCTTTGCAGGATATTTAGTGAAGTTAATTCCAAATGAAAAAGCCAATGCCGAGTTTATATCTGCGTACTTAAACTCGAAGTACGGAAAAAGTATTTTATTTTCAATGGCTAAAAATATCGTAGGGATGGCAAATATCAATGCTGAGGAACTAAAATCAATAAAAATATATATACCTCCTAAACAACTCCAAGATCAATTTGCTGAGATTGTACAAAAAATAGAATCTCAAAGAGAACTTTTTAAAAAAGGATTAGTTGAGTTAGAAAAAAACTTCAACTCCCTCATGCAACGGGCGTTTAAGGGAGAATTGTTCAACGATTAGTAAGTGTAAAAGGAATTCGTGTTGGTCAGGGGAGGGGTATTTGTTGCTATCCAACTTTCAGTTTTTAGTAGGCAAACCTCATTATGAGAGTTTTACGAATGCGTGTTTAGAGGCGGAGAAAAGTTTGGTCGTGAGTCCGGCGACGTGCGCGATTTTGACGCGCCGTGCGCTGGAGCTTGCCGTTAAGTGGGTGTACAGCTTTGACAGCGCTTTGAAAGTTCCGTATCAAGATAATCTTTCCAGTTTGATTCATGACAACGTCTTTTTGTCCATTATTGATGAAGACTTGTTGCCGTTGTTGCGTTACATTGTCAAACTGGGAAATGTCGCGGTTCATACGAACTCGATGATTACGAGGGAAGAAGCGATTCTTTCCCTGCATAATCTTCATCAGTTCGTCTCTTGGATTGATTATTGTTATTCGGATGAATATACGGCTACGGACTTTGACGAATCATTGCTGCCAATCGGAGAGGAAAAGCGCGAGCGTCCGGAAGAATTGAAAGATTTATACGAACGGCTAAGTTCGAAAGACAAGCGTCTTGAAGAGATGATGAAAGAAAACGAACAGCTTCGCGCTCTTCTCACCGCCAAACGGGAAGCGAATACAAAAGAGTACCACTTCCAAGTTGATGAACTGAGCGAATGGGAAACAAGAAAGAAATACATTGATTTAGATTTAAAGTTAGCGGGTTGGGAATTTAAAAAGGACGTTATTGTGGAATACCCTGTCGTTGGCATGCCGAATCAAGAAGGAGTCGGCTATGTCGATTATGTCCTTTTTGGCGATAACGGTAAGCCGCTTGCGGTCATCGAAGCGAAACGGACAACCGCTGACCCGAACAAAGGAAAGCAGCAGGCGAAATTGTACGCCGACTGCATTGAGAAAATGCATGGCCAACGTCCGATTATTTTTTACACAAACGGTTTTGAAACATACATTTGGGACGATCTTAACTATCCGGCGCGGAGAGTTTCCGGCTTTTACAATAAGGAAGAATTAAGCTTGCTTATTGATCGTCGGACGATGAAGAAGCCGCTAAAAAATGTGCAAATCAATGACAACATTACGAATCGCTATTACCAAAAAGAAGCAGTTTTAGCCGTATGTGACGCGCTCGAGAACAAACGGCGCAAAGCATTGCTTGTCATGGCGACGGGGAGCGGCAAAACCCGGACGGCGATTTCGATTGTCGATGTTCTCACTCGCCACAATTGGGTAAAAAATATTTTGTTTTTAGCAGACCGCAAAACGCTGGTAACGCAAGCCAAAAACAGCTTTAGCCATTTGCTGCCGAACTTGACGCTTTGCAATTTGCTTGATAACAAAGACAATCCAGAGGAAAGCCGCATGGTGTTTTCGACGTACCCGACAATGATGAACGCGATTGACGAAGCGAAACGAAAAGACGGCAAACGTCTCTTTACAGTCGGGCATTTTGATTTAATTATCGTCGATGAATCCCACCGCAGTATTTATAAGAAGTACCGAGCAATTTTTGACTATTTTGACGCGATATTGCTTGGGCTTACCGCCACACCAAAAGACGAAATTGACCGCAATACGTATGAAGTGTTTGATCTGGAAAACGGTGTGCCGACCTATGCCTATGAGTTAGATCAAGCGGTTCAAGATGGCTATTTAGTGGATTATCGTACCATTGAAACAAAGCTTAAATTTTTGGAAGAGGGCATTCATTACGATGAGTTATCGGATGAAGAAAAAGAACGATATGAAGAAACATTTGATGATGAAGTAGGCGAGGATATTGACAGTGCTGCGTTAAATGAATGGCTGTTTAACGACGATACGATTGATACGGTACTGAGAGATTTAATGGAAAAAGGAATTCGCGTCGAGGGCGGGGACAAACTCGGCAAAACGATTATTTTTGCGAAAAATCATCGCCATGCGGAACGGATTGTGGAGCGCTTTGATCAATTGTTCCCTGAGTACAAAGGCGGCTTTGCGCGGGTCATTGATTACAGTGTCAACTATTATCAAACGTTAATTGATGATTTTTCTGATCGCAATAAACTGCCACAGATTGCCGTATCGGTCGATATGCTTGATACTGGAGTGGATATTCCGGAAGTCGTCAACCTTGTGTTCTTTAAAAAGGTACGCTCCAAATCAAAGTTTTGGCAAATGATCGGGCGCGGAACCCGCTTATGCAAAGACTTATTCGGAGTCGGGCAAGATAAAACGCATTTCCTTATTTTTGACTATTGCGGCAACTTTGAGTTTTTCCGCGAAAATTCGAAAGGAATCGAAGGAAAAGCGGTGGAAAGCTTAACGGAGCGTTTATTTAATGCCAAAATCGAAATCATTAAAGAACTGCAGCATTTACAATACCAAGAAGAAGAGTATATTGCCTATCGCAATGAATTGATTGGCGAGGTGCTAGCGGAAATCAATAAGTTAAACGAAGAGAACTTCCGCGTACGCCAACATATTCAATACGTACACAAGTTTAAAAACCGGACGAAATGGGACTCCTTAACAGCGATAGATGTTAATGAAATCAAAGAACATATTTCGCCGTTGATTGTTCCGCTAAACGATGATGAATTGGCGAAACGTTTTGATTTGCTTATGTACACGATTGAGTTGGCGAAGCTGCAAACGAAAAATGCCACAAAGCCGATTCGCAGTGTGATTCGCACCGCAGAGGCGTTGTCGAAACTCGGTTCGATTCCTCAAGTGATGGAGCAAAAATACATCATCGAAAAGGTGCAGACGGAAGAGTTTTGGAGCGAAGCCGATATTTTCGAATTGGAAGCCGTTCGCGAAGCGTTGCGTGACTTAGTGAAATTCCTTGAAAAAGAAACGCAAAAAATTTACTATACGAACTTTCAAGACCAAGTGTTGGAAGTGAAAGAAAACGGCCCGATGTTTCATGTCAATGATCTGAGAAATTATCGCAAAAAGGTGGAGCATTATCTGCACGAACACCGCGACCAGATGGCCATTTACAAGTTGCGAAATAATAAAAAGCTAACAGTCCAAGACTTAAAAACGTTGGAGCATATCCTTTGGAACGAGCTTGGCACAAAAGACGATTATCAAAGAGAATTCGGCGATACACCGATTACAAAGCTCGTCCGCCAAATCGTCGGCCTTGACCCGCAGGCCGCCAACGAAGCGTTTTCCGAATTTTTATCAAGCGAGCGGTTGAACATCCAACAAAGCCGTTTTGTCAAATTGATCGTCGATTACTTTGTGAAAAATGGAGTCATGGACAAGCGGGTGCTGCAGGAAGAACCGTTTAAAACCGTCGGCAGCATTGTTGAACTTTTTCAAGACAACATGGACGATGCGCGGAGGATCATTAGCATTATCGATGAGATTAACAGAAATTCGGAAGAAATTGCGGGGGCATGAGCGATGGGCGGCATCAACCGGGAAGTGGTTCTCTTGTGGGGATGGATGAATCGCTGGCCGTGATGGCACGGATGGAGATGCGCTGTCTTTCCTAGGGGCAGTGCACGATAAGGAGCGCTGGGTATGAGCATTTCGTCTCTTATTTTGCTTTTGTTGGTCGTGTCGATCGTTTTGTCCGTGTATGGTGTTGTCCAAAAGAGCAAAGCCGCGAAACGGATCGCCTTTGGCCTCCTCGTAGTATCGATCGGATTAGCGGGTTTTGTCGTGTTTCTCATCGGCTATATGTAACAAAAGCCAAAGCCGAACGCACCGTTCCGTGTTGCTCGGCTTTGCGCTTGCGGCGATTCAGATGGGGATCATTGGGGGAGATGGGGCTCGCGCTCAAGGCCTCAAGGACTGGGATCCTGCGGCGTGGGGAGGCGGCCGTTCGGGGCGGATTCACCCGCCTTGCCTCATCCTATCATTTTTTGGTTTGAAAGTTATTTTGAAAAAATAGCGGAACAAACCATTTATTTTTTTATACAAGGACAAGTGGAGTGATATAAAGAAAATACAGAAAAAAATGATATATAAAAAAATTATTGAAGCCGAAATGTGTAATATTTATAATATTATTTGGTTATGTGTTATACAACAAAAGTAATTAGCTGGCATAGGAGGGATTGGGTTGATTGAAAAGCTCGTGGAAACGGTGAACGGGTGGCTGTGGAGCCCTTTCTTAATTGCTTTTATTGTATGTTGTGGTTTGTATTTTAGCATTCGCACCCGTTTCCTGCAAATCCGCCACGTGAAAGAGATGATCCGGCTTGTGACGACGGGGAAGGGCTCTGACGCGGGGGTCTCGTCCTTCCAAGCGTTGACGATGTCATTGTCCGGCCGCATTGGCGTTGGGAACGTGGCAGGGACGGCGACGGGGATTGCGTACGGGGGGCCGGGCGCGGTCTTTTGGATGTGGGTGATCACCTTTATCGGAGCGGCGACGGCGTATGTCGAGTCGACGCTGGCGCAAATGTATAAAGAGGAACAAGATGGACAGTACCGCGGCGGCCCGGCGTTTTATATTGAAAAGGGGCTTGGCTGGAAATGGTTTGCGGTGGTGATCGCCGCGGCGATCATTCTCTCCATGGCGGTGTTGATGCCGGGAATTCAGGCGAATTCAATCGCGGATGGCTTTGCGAATGCGTTTGGCATTCCGAAACTGGTGACGGGAATTTTCGTGATTGCCGTTCTTGGCTTTACGATTTTCGGTGGAGTGAAGCGGATCGCCAAAACGGCGGAAATCGTCGTTCCGTTTATGGCGCTAGGCTATTTGTTGGTCGCGATTGCGATTATTGCGGTGAATATTGAAAAAGTCCCGGATGTTTTTGGCCTGATTTTCAAAAGCGCTTTTGGCGCTGATCAAGTATTTGGCGGAATTCTTGGTTCGGCTGTGATGTGGGGCGTCAAGCGCGGCCTTTACGCGAATGAAGCCGGTCAAGGGACGGGCGCTCACCCGGCGGCGGCGGCGGAAGTGTCCCACCCGGCCAAGCAGGGGCTTGTGCAGGCATTTTCGATTTATTTGGATGTGTTCTTGGTGGTGACGGCGACCGCGTTGATGATTTTGTTTACGGGTCAATACAATGTGATCAATGAAAAAACAGGCGAGCCGATTGTTGTGCATTTGAAAGGGGTGGAACCGGGCGCGGGCTATACGCAGGCGGCGGTTGACACGCTCTTCCCGGGATTCGGTTCGGCCTTTATCGCGATTGCCCTTTTCTTCTTCGCTTTTACGACGATGTACGCGTATTACTATATTGCCGAGACGAACCTCGCTTATCTCGTGCGCAGTGAAAAGAGGGGAATCGCCTTCTTTGCCCTCAAAGTGATCTTTTTGGCCGCTACTTTCTATGGAACGGTCAAAACGGCCACGACAGCGTGGGCGATGGGCGACATCGGGCTTGGCATCATGGTGTGGCTGAACTTGATTGCGATTCTGCTGCTGTTTAAGCCTGCCTATATGGCCCTAAAAGATTATGAAGAACAGCTGAAGCAAGGGAAAGATCCGGAATTCAACGCGTCGAAATACGGAATCAAGAACGCGAAATTCTGGGAAAATGGATATAAGAAATGGGAAGAAAAGAAGGAAAAAGCGTTGTAACCGATTCAATGGTTCAAGGGTGTCCCAAAAGCGGCGGGACGCCCTTTTTCCATCATAATCTATACGGATGAGGAACACTTCCGTGAGGCAATCTCTAGCGATTGTCAGTGATGCGCTGCCGCAAGTGGTTCGCCACCAATGCTTCGATTCGTGGCGGGAGGTTCAAACTCCTGCATGGCAACGACGCGCCGCAACGTTCAGTTCCATTTCGGAGGCGCTATATCTTTTCCTTCACCTGAAAGCGCCCTTTTTTGCACAGGATTATGGCGTTTACACGTTCGTAAAGCCAATAAATGGGATAGAGTGTAACAAGAAACACGATGATTGTCGGCACGTGATCGACGATTGGCCAATAAGCGGCTGCATATGCCTTGATTCGGACGGTCACGAAAATAAACAACGGGACGATGCATGCGGCGGCCAGCAGCAAAAACGGGGTGACTCTCGTTTCTTTCAGCTTCACATCGCAATACGGGCATTTCATCGTCCAAGGCGAGGAAAAACGCATGACATCTTTGACTGTAATTGGATTTGTGCATTGCGGGCAAGAGATGAAAGGTTCCATTCTTTTCTTCTCCTTCCTTACAGAGCGATAGGGGGCGTGTAGATCATCGCTTGAACCGTCTTTGCACCCCTGTGAATACATGCGATTTTTGTCATCATGATGGCTCCTCATCCGCTTCCACCAAATGCTTGAGAGCTGCAAGCCGTTCATCCCAATACTGTTCAAAGAAAGAAAGCCATGTTTTTAGTTCGGCGAGAGGTTCGGGCTCTAGCTTGTACCTCGTTTCACGCCCTGCTTTTCGACAGCTGACCAAACCCGCTTCCGCTAGTATATGAAGATGTTTGTTGACGGCTGTGCGGCTGATCGGAAAGAATTGGGCAATCGCGGCAATCGACAATTCGTTGTCGGCCAAAAGCTGCAACATCTGGCGGCGGGTTGGATCGGCGATGGCGTGAAACACATCGTGCTTCGGCACGGAAACGGCCCGTTTATCCTTCGATGTATGCGGGAAGTTTTTGGTTGACAATGTTCTCCCACCCGTCATCCATAATGTGGCGAACGACTGTGTGAGGCTGCCCAAATTCCGTTGTTTTGTCTGCGTTCCATCCGGAATGGATCAAGGTGAATTCTGTTTTTCCATCTTCTAATGCTTTTAATACAAACGTAAGGTGCCAATCTTTTCCCCAGTCAAACCCCAAGCGGTTGGGTGGATCGAGCTCCGTCACTTTGCATGGCGAATCGCCGAATGGTCCTGCGTGCAAAACAAACTGATGACTTAAAACCGGCTCGAACGTATTGGGCATCCACCACGCCGCAATGCCTTCGGCTGTCGCCACCGCTTTCCATACTTTTTCAATGGGGGCATTCAGCACAATCGTTTTGCGGATTTCCGGCAATGTCGGTTTGGTTTGCATTATGACCCCTCCGTTAATTTGACACTAATAGGTGTCAAAATGAATATATCACCTTTTGGTGTTGAAAACAAGCGGAAGCGTATGAAGCCTTCCTTGTTCCATCCGCCTTTCCGATCGAATCCCTGATTTTCCAAGGGGAATGATGTTTGCCGTTTTCAATGAAAGTCGTTCCTTGTTATAATGAAAAACGTATGTTTCCGCCAAGCATAAGTCCGTTGCGACAAAGTGCACAATACACTCAAGAATGAAATACAGCCGATTCATTTAAATAAAGGAGGGAAACCATTGGGTGGCGTGACGAAACATTCGTTTGTGGCAGAAGTTCATCAGTTGGATAAAAAAGGAATTGGACAAACCGTCGTTTGGCATGAAGAGGACGGAAAGAGAAAGAAGCTCAAACTCGCCATTCCGTCTACCCTCCCGGGTGAGAAAGTGCGGGTCGCGATCGACGAGCCGAAACGGCGCCGGGCGATCGCCCGCTTAGAAGAAGTGATGGAACCGCACCCGGAGCGGTTGGAGCCGCCGTGTCCGCATTTTGACCGCTGCGGCGGCTGTGTGTGGCAGCACTGGCACTATGCAGGGCAGCTGCGCCATAAAACGGAGCATGTCAAGACGCTCTTGAAAGAGCACGGATTTGACCCTGGCGTTGTCCGCGATACGATTGGCATGGAACATCCGTGGCATTACCGCAATAAAATGGAGTTTACGTTTTCTCCTGAAGGCTTGCTTGGGCTGCACGAGCAAGGAAACTTCCGGCAAATCATTTCGTTGGAAACGTGTCTCATCGCCGGGAAGAACATCGTCGAAGCAGCCATGGAAGTGGCGAGCTGGGCCCGTGATCATCGGTTGCCTGGGTATCACAAAGATACCCATGAGGGGCTGCTTCGCCACCTAATGGTGCGCGAGTCGTTTGCGACGGGGGAGGTCATGGTGGCGCTCTTTGCGACCGAGGCGCCGGAAGGGGAGCTGAAAGAAGCAGCGGCCGATTTGACGGAGCGGATCACCAAAGCGCTCCCGCAAGTGAAAAGCCTGCTTTGGCTTGAGAATCGGGCGTGGGCGGACCGCACCCAGGCGGAACAAACCCATGTGTTGGCCGGGCGCGATTTTATTTACGACGAATTGTGCGGGTTCCGCTACCGCCTTTGGTTTGATACGTTTTTCCAAACGAACCCGGTGCAGGCGGAAAAATTGGTGGAGCTGGCGCTTGAGATGGGAGAGCCGAAGCCGGATGAGAAAATGATTGATCTCTTCTGCGGGGTTGGGACGTTTTCTCTTCCGTTTGCCAAGCGGGTGAAGGCGTTGGCGGGCATTGAAATCGTCGAGACATCGATTGAATCGGCGAAGCGAAATGCGAAGGACAACGGCATTGACAATACGTACTTTTTAGCGCGAGACGCGCGGCGCGGCATTGATGAGGTATTGGAACAGTTCGGGCGGCCGGAGCTGTTGCTTCTTGACCCACCTCGCTCAGGGGCGGGCGGGAAGGTGATGCGAAAAATCGGTCGGGCGCGGCCGGAACGGGTTGTGTATGTCTCATGCAACCCGGAGACGTTTGCGGCCGATATTACGGAATTAGTTCCGTTCGGCTATACGTTGAAAACCGTCCAGCCGGTCGATCTGTTCCCGCATACGGCGCATGTCGAGTGCTGTGCGTTGCTTGTTCGGGGAGCATGATGGAAGGAATCCCGTTTCTTGGATAGGGAGAAACGGGATTTATTGTTTTCGCCATCCTTTTTGAAATAAATAGAAATCATTTACAGGGATAGATGTTCACTCTATGCCCACATACCAACTCCAAAGACGGAAGGAAAAGGATGACGGACGATCCTTTTCGTTTTCTCCGTCTAGCTGTACTTCTTGATCACATCTGCCAGCAATTGCGGCAATGTGGGGATGTCGCCTGCGCTGTATGTGAACCGGACAAACGTCTCGTCCATATCGAGCGCCTCTGCGAACAACCCGGAAAGTCCACGGGCCTTGCGGTCGATTTCCAAAAGAACGTCCACGCTGCGTTCAGAAACAAAGAAAATGGCTTCCAATTCGTCGAGGCGGCCTTTGAATGCTCCGCTTGCCGGTTTGAATTCAAATTCTTGGACAAACGGCAGCCGCCGCTGCCCATAGCGCGGCGCTTGTTCGCATTGGACGTGGCGGAGGCGGAATCCTAATTGCTCGGCTGCCTTGAGAAACGCCGTGACAAGCGGGTGCGGCTCGATGGTGAGATAGTCACGGTCTTGCGGATCGAGCGCCATTTTAATGTCAAGACCGGTCTGCAGCCACACTTTCGAGGTGCCGAGCGTAACCGGCACGTCGTACGGTAAGGCGAATTGAAACGGAATGGTCTTTGTATCATTCGGTCCAATCGTCAGCGAGTCGCTCACTTTGTACCGCGCCAGCACCGCTTTTTCCTCATATTTTTTATCATCGATTTCGCGAATGTAGGTCGTGACTAACGCCAAATAAATTTCGTCAATGTGCTGTTCAACGTTGCCGCCGCGGATGTCGACAATCCCTTCGACTGTTTCGCCTTGGACGTATTGCGCTTTCGCTAATTTCGTATCAACAGTGGCTGCTCCGATGCCGATAGAACTTAACAGTTTTTTGAACAACAAGTTCTCCTCCTTGTCATCGATTTCAGTTGAGAATACGGAGCGCCTGGTGAAAAGGTTCCGTCCTTCTTAATTAAAAAGGCGGGAACGATGCCGTCCCGCCCCTTGCCTGTCATTTTTGGCCTGACAACAGCCGATAAACGGCCGAAAAATCGTCTTGCCCCCAGCCGTATTGTTTGGCTAGGCCATACAGCTCTTTGGCCAAGTTCGCCAGAGGCAGGGTGATTCCGCGCTCATACGCCGATTGGGCGACGAGGTGCAAATCTTTGTGCATATGTTCGAGCGGAAACTCAGCCGGAAAGCGGTTGTGAATGATATAGTCTTTTTTCCCTTGTAAAAACGGTGCGGCAGTCGGCGTGTTGAGCAACATGTTCACTACCGTTTCTTTGTCAAATCCGAGCGCCTCGCCAAGGGATACTGCCTCGGAAAAGGCGGCCATCGCTTCAGCCAGCATCAAATTGACAACGAGCTTCATCATGGTTCCTTTCCCGTTTTCGCCTAAGTGATGGACGGCTTTGCCCATTACATGAAGCAGCGGACGGATTTCGTCGACATCTTCTTGGCGGCCGCCGACAAAAAACACGAGCTCTCCTTTTTCCGCCGGAAGTTTCGACCCGGCAACCGGGGCGTCGATAAAACGGATGCCCCGCTCCGCGCACTTTGCCGCCATTTTGCGTGTAAAGGCGGGGTCAACGGTGCTGCAATCAACCCATAGTTTCCCTGCCGACAAATAGGGTAGAAATCCATGTTCCTTGAGCGCCATCGTTTCGACTGCCTGCGGATTGGCAAGCATGGTGAAAATGACGTCAGACTGTTCCGCTGCCTCTTTTGGCGAGTTGGCCCACTTCGCACCTTTCTGAAGAAGCGGTTCCGCCTTTTCTTTCGTTCGGTTGTAGACGATGAGAGAATAGCCGCTATTGAGCAAGTTTTCCGCCATGCGGCTGCCCATAATGCCAAGGCCGATAAACCCGATCATGTTTTGCCCTCACTTTCCTTCATGGTTCTACTGTTGAGAGTAACATAACACCGAAAAGGGTTCCACTATTTTGGAAAACGGGGAGGTTTTTGCTACAATGGTTGGGAGATAGTAACAAGGAGCCGATCGTCATGAAACGAACCATCTATGTCGTCGGGGCAGCCATTCGCAATGAACGCGGGGACATCCTATGCGCCTTGCGCGCTCCCGACATGTCGCTGCCAAACGTTTGGGAGTTTCCGGGCGGCAAGGTGGAGGAAGGGGAGAGCCCCGAAGAGGCTTTAGTCCGGGAAATTCGCGAGGAGCTTGGCTGCACGATTTCCGTTGGCAAACTGTTGGCGGATGTATGCCATGAATATGGACATGCCATCGTGCATTTGCGGACGTATGAAGCCCGCTTAGTCGATGGGGAGCCGCGGGCGCGGGAACATGCCGAGCTTAGGTGGGTGCCGCTTCAAGCATTGCGCTCGCTTGAGTGGGCGCCGGCGGACATTCCGACTGTTGAGGCGCTGTTGGTCGAGGGGGGAGCGCAGAAGGGCGTTTTTGATGTTCTGATGAGACCGAGATCTATCGCCGATTGAGGTGAAGAAAGCCTGGTTGCGGCCGTTTGCCATGTGGCCGCACCAGGCTCTTTTTGTGTCAGCATGTTAGCGGATGTCAAGTGGGTCGACTGCTTTACCCGTCACGGTGCACGTTTCGGCTAGGGCGAGATCGGCGGCGGCGTCTTCGGCGGTGACGAGCGCGCGCGCGTTTGGATGCTCGATTAAGCGGCAAAAGTCAAGAAAGCGCGCTTGGGCGATCGCTTCGTACCAGCCGTGGCGGTCAGAGAGCACAACGGTGCGCTCGTACGGGCGGCGCGGAGCGGCTGAAGGTTCCGTGGGCGGCAACAGCCGGTCGGCCGCTTGCTGCAGTTGTTCGATAGCGTCAGCCGACGGCTTTGTCGGGATGGCGTCAAGCCAGGCGTCAATGCAGGCTGCCTCCTCGTCAGAGACGAGGCCGGAGACGGACAGCCGCATCGGAATCCACCCGTCAAGCACGATGCGCCCGCGCGCCGTATGAATGTCCCAGTGCGTCGACTCTGAGGCGGCAGGGTCCATCGTAAAGCCGTGGTAATAATGGACGGGGATGCGCCGGCCCTTGCCTTCATGGATCACAGTGGCTCCGACGCGCGGCCGTGTGCCGTCTGTTTCCCTTAACGCGAACCCGTGCGCTTCGACGGCTTCGCCGAACCAGTCACGGCCGACTTCAAAAAAGTGGACGCCGTGTTCAATGAGAATGCCTCCGCTTCGCCGCTCGTCCCAAAACCAATGGCCTTCCGCGACGCGGTGAGCCGCGTTGTGAAGGCTTGCGTAGTCCACTGGTCCGAGAAGCGTGCGGTGGATGAGTTGCTTGACGGCTTCAGCGAGCGGATGGTAGCGCAACACGAGATTGACAGCCAGCCCCCGTTTTTGGCTGGCGGCAAGTTCCATATTCGCCCGCAGCGCCTCGGCGGTGAGGGCGCCTGGCTTTTCAACGAGCACATGTTTTCCTTCCTCAAGCGCCCGTTTCGCGAGCGGGGCGTGCAAATGAGGCGGGGTGGTGAGAATGACGATGTCCAGATGTGGGTCAGCGATCAATTCTTCAGCTTCACGGTATTCGCGCACGTCGCCCGCCTGCGGCTGACGGCGAAGATAGGCGTCGATGACGCGCTGGCGTTTTTCGTCCGTCCGCCCAGCGACAGCGGCGAGATGGAAGGAAGGAAGCGGGGCGAGCGCGCCGGCGAGAAATTCAGCGAATGCCCCGGCGCCGGCAATGCCAATGCGGTAGCGGAAAGATGATGAAAAAATCATGGCGTATTCTCCTCCTCCCTCACATATATATAGCATTAACGATATTGATTATACCGCAAAGAAAAAGAAGAACGAGAAAATGAAAGTTTCTAAACTTGTAGACATCAATAATGATTCATCGACACCGTTCGACAATCATTTCACTTGCATAGGGAGAGGAATATTATGTATATTATTATTAGCAACCATCACAGCCGAGTGCTAGCAATCTATGAATCCTTTCATTTTCTCGTTCATCCGTCAAAAATGTGTCTATTTTTGTGAAAAAAGATATGGAGGGATGACGAAATGAAAGCATTGTTGCTGGCAGGAGGATTAGGTACGCGTCTTCGTCCATTGACGGAAAACATCCCCAAACCGATGGCCCCGATTGCGAACCGGCCATGGCTTGAACACCTCATCGTTCATCTTCGCGACCAAGGAGTCAACGAATTTGTCATCGCCGCACATCATTGTTCAGAAGTGATCCGTCGCTATTTCGAAGATGGGAAGCGCTGGAACGTCAAGATTACATACGCGCTCGAACCGTTCCCGCTTGGAACGGCTGGGGCGATCAAAAACGCCGAGCGCTGGCTGAATGAACGTTTTCTCGTGTTTAACGCTGACATCGTGCATTTGCCGCAACTCATTCCTCTGCTTGATTTTCACCGCCAGCACGGCGGCATGGCGACGATTGTGTTGACGGAAGTCGATGATCCTTCGTCTTATGGAGTGGTAGAACAAAATGACCGCGGACAAATTTTGCGCTTTGTCGAAAAGCCGCGCCGCGAAGAAGCGCCGTCCAATCGTATCAACGCCGGTATGTACATTTTCGAGCCGGACGTGATGCGCTACATCCCGGCTGAGCGGGAAGTATCGATTGAACGCGAAACATTCCCGTTGCTGATCGAGAAGAACGTCGGCGTGTATGGCGTTGTCAGCAACGGATACTGGCGCGATATGGGGACGCCGGCCCGCTACCGCCAAGTGCATTGGGATGCGTTGAGCCGGGAGTTTCCGATTCCGCTCAAAGGGCGTGAAATTCAGCCGGGCGTGTTTGTTGGCGAAAACGTGGAGATTGGGTCTGGCGTCTTGTTTGTGCCGCCTGTGCTCATCGGCGACCACGTGAAAATCGGTTCGCAGGCTGTCATCGGTCCGAATGCGGTCATTGGCGACCGCTGCCAAATTGGCGCCCGCGTCCATTGCGCGCAGACGATCGTTTGGGACCGCTCCGTCATTCGCGACCGCAGCCGGCTGCAAAACAGCATTTTCGGCTATCGGACGGTGACGCCGGCGGGAGAAGTGTTCGAAGATTCGATTATTAATCAGTTCAAGGAGGCGGTGCAAGCATGATTCGAATTGCCTACGTCAGCACGTATCCGCCGCGGCGGTGCGGGCTGGCGACATTTACGGAACATTTGCGGAAAAGCATTGATGGCGTCCGGGGCCCGTCTGATGGCGACCGCGTGATCGTGTTGTATAACGAAAGCGACGGCGATGACGCCTATCGCCACGACCCAGCGTATTGGCCGCTTCCGGCGCAAAACCGCGCGGCGTATGCCGAGATGGCCAAACGGGTGAATGAAAGCGACATCGACGTCGTTGTGCTGCAGCATGAGTTCGGCATTTTCGGCGGGGAGGCCGGTGAATACATTCTTGATTTCATCACCGCGCTCAATAAGCCGCTTGTGACAACGTTCCATACCGTGTTTGCCGCGCCCGAGCCGCCGTATCGCCCGATTCAAGAGAAAATCGCGGCGGCGAGCGATGCGATCATCGTCATGAACCGGCAGGCGATTCCATACTTAGTGCAGGCGTTCGGTGTTCCGGAGGAGAAAATCGTCTACATCCCGCACGGCGCTCCGAGTCCAAGCAGCGAAAATCGCGATTCGCTTCGCAGCCGCCTCGGATTCAGCGGCCGCAAAGTGATGTTGACGTTTGGCTTGCTCAGCCGCGGCAAAGGCATTGAGTCGGTCTTGGCTGCGCTTCCGGGCGTCGTCCGCAAGGTGCCGGAAACGCTGTATGTCATTGCCGGCGAGACGCATCCGGAAGTGAAAAAGCGGGAAGGAGAAGCGTACCGCGAGGAGTTGCAGGCGCTCATTCACCGGCTTGGGCTTGACCGCCATGTCCGAATGGAAGACCGGTATTTTGGCGAAGAAGAGTTGATTGATTACTTGACGGCGTGCGACTTGTATGTCACTCCGTATCCGGGCATGCAACAAATCACAAGCGGCACGCTCGCCTATGCGGTCGGCGTCGGCCGTCCGGTCGTTTCGACGCCGTATGAGCATGCGCGCGACTTGTTGCAAGGTTGTGAAGAGCTGTTGTTGCCGTATGGCGATACGGCCGCTTGGGAAGAGCGGCTCGGGCAGCTGTTGGCCGACGAGGCGGCGCTGAAGCGATGGGAGGAAAAGGTGCGCCAAATCGGGGCAAACACGCATTGGCCGCGCGTCGGCGAACAGCATGTCGCTTTGTTTGCGCGCGTGTGCGCCGCGAAACGCGGGGAGGTGAAGACGGTTGGCACCGTCAGTCATTAAGTTCGATCACCTCGAGCGCATGACTGACGACACCGGATTGCTCGAGCATAGCCTTGGCCGCATCCCGCGCCGGCGCGAGGGTTATTCGACCGATGACAACGCCCGCGCCATTTGGGCGTGTCTGGAATGGATGGCGCTGTGCGAAGACAAAGGAGAAAAAAGGCGGCTCTACCGTTTGCTTGACCGGTATTTGGCGTTTTTGCTTTGGGCGCAAAACGATGATGGCACGTTCCATAACAACTTTTTCTTCGACCGGACAAAAGAAGAGGAAACACCGTCAGACGACTGCTTCGGGCGGTCGTTTTGGGCGGCGGCGCTGGCATACGTTCGCCTCAGCGATCCGGCGCGGCGCGAGGCGGCAGCGGATATGTTGAGGCGGGCCATGCCGGCGGCATGGGAGCTTCGCTCGCTGCGCGGTGTCGCTTGGGGATTGGCCACTTGCGGCGTCTTATTGACAGAAGGCCGCCCGTTTGGCATCGACGAAGAGGAAGTGGCGGCCTTGGCCGCACGGTTTGAAGAGCGGCTGCTTGCGGCGTATTGGGAGCACGCTGATGACGACTGGCATTGGTATGAACCGGAGCTGACGTACGCCAATGGGGTGCTGCCGTGGGCGCTTTGGACCGCATACCGGCGCGCGCCGCGGAATGAGATGAAGGAAGCGGCGGAAAAAAGCCTTGCTTTCCTTATTGAAAAAATGAGTGGACCAGGCGGCGTCATCCGTCCGATCGGCAACCACGGCTGGTGCACCCGCCGCTACCGCGCCGATTGGGATCAACAGCCGCTTGATGTCATGAAGCTCGCCTTGGCGGCGCGCGAAGCGTATTGGGCGACGGGCGACGAGCGATATCGCGGCGTTGTCCGCCGCTGCCTCGCCTGGTTTTACGGGCAAAACGACGGCAGGGCGCCGCTTGCGGACATCAGCGACGGCAGCTGTTGCGATGGGCTTGGCCCGAACGGCCCGAACCCGAATCGGGGGGCGGAGTCAACATTATCCTACTTGTTAACAGCAGCAATCGCTCAATCGATTTCGGTGGAGGTGGTTGTCGATGAATCCATCAACAGCGAGACCGTTCGCATGGCCAGCACACGTGTTTAAAGAATACGACATTCGCGGACGAGCCGGCGAGGAGCTTGACGAGCCGTTTGCTTATTGGCTCGGACGGGCCTTTGCCGAAATGATGCAAAACGAAGGTGAGAAGAAGGCGGTTGTCGGTCACGACAATCGTCTGTCATCGCCTTGTTTACATCGGGCGCTCAAAGACGGGCTGCTCGATGGCGGTTGCGATGTCGTCGACATCGGGCTTTCGACGACGCCGATGTTTTACTACAGCTTATACTACACGAACATTCCATGCGGCATGATCATCACCGCCAGCCATAACCCAGGTGATGAGAACGGATTTAAAATCGCCATGGGGAAAACGACGATTTATGGCGAGCGCATCCAAGCGCTGCGGCGGGCGATGGAGCGGCTCAGCCAGGAACAGCCGCGTCCTGAAACAGCACGGGGGCGCGAGGAAACGCTTGACCTTGCTCCGGCATATATCAAGATGTTGAAGGAGAAAATCCAACTCGGTCCGCGCAAGCTGAAAGTCGTCGTCGACTGCGGCAACGGCACCCCATCGATCATTGCGCCAGAAGTGCTCAAAGAATGGGGATGCGATGTCATCCCGCTCTACTGTGAATCCGATCCGACGTTCCCGAACCATCATCCGGACCCGGTCGTGCCCGAAAACTTAACGGATTTGATTGAGATGGTGCGCAAGGAGAAGGCGGACCTTGGCATCGCGTTTGACGGCGACGGCGACCGGATCGGGGTCGTGGATGAGACAGGTGCGATCCGCTGGGGCGACCAGCTGATGGTGCTGTTCTGGCGTGAGATTCTTGAGCGTCACCCGGGAGCCGACGCGCCGGTTGAAGTGAAATGCTCGCAGGCGCTCGTTGAGGAAATTGAGCGGCTCGGCGGGAAGCCGTTCTTCCATCGGACCGGTCACTCGCACGTCAAAGCGACGTTGCGCCGCCGCCCGGAGATTCCGTTTGCCGGCGAAATGTCCGGGCATCTATTCTTCAACGACGAGTTTTACGGCTACGACGATGCACTGTACGCCGCCGGGCGGCTGCTTCGTTTATTGTCGCACGATGAGCGCCCGCTGTCTGAGTGGTTTGCCGATGTGCCGCATTACGTTGCGACGCCGGAGACGCGCGTCGCCTGCCCGGAAGAGAAAAAACCGGCCGCCATTGCCGCGGTGAAAAACCGGTTTGCCGGCCGTTATCCAGTCGTTGACGTCGATGGCGCCCGCATTCAGTTCCCGGACGGTTGGGGGTTGGTGCGGCCGTCGAACACGCAGCCGATTCTCGTCTTGCGCGCGGAAGCGAAGACGGAGGAAGCGCTGGCGGAGATTAAGCGGCAGCTGGCTGACTGTCTCCATGCTCTTGAATTGCGCATCGACTGGTGAGATGATTGAAATGCTTTGGCGCATTCTCGATGGTGCGCTCCGTCCGGCGCAAAAGGCCTTTCCCGGCGCTGGCTGCCCGCATCATGGCGGGCGCTGCGCCGATTTGTTTTTGCCATCACGGGGGTCTGAAGCTTGATTTCTTGCAACTCGTTTGTCCATAATAGATAAGGATAAAAACGTGTTGTAGGAGAGTTGAAGGCGTGGCGATCCGTGACTTGTTGCAATATATCCAAGATGCGTACGCTGCATTGACGGAGTTGAGCATGATTATCGTCGATGATCACGGCACTCCCGTGACGAAAGTATCGAATATGACCGAGCTGGCAGAGCTCGTTTTGTTTGCCGCTAAAAGGGAAGCTCCATCGTTTTTCTGTCCGCGGGAGCTCGTCATTGACGGATGGCAGCGTCCGGCGGTCGTGCCGGTCGGGCGTTTTGGCATGAAAAGCATCGTCGCTCCCGTGTTTGTCGATGGGAAGGCGGAATATTGGATTTGGGCGGGCGTGCTTATCGAGGAAGAGACGAAATGGCTTATTTGCGAACAGCCGCTGGCGGATGCCGAGGAGTGGGCGGCCGCCATCGAACAGGCGGTGGCGTTGCCGGCGCGTGCGGTGGAAGCGAAGTTAAAAGACATAGAAAAGATGGCGGCCATATGCGGGGAATTGATCAGCGGCGATACCGTGAATACGGAAAGCGGCTTGAAGCGGCGGTCACGGACAGCTCCGCCCTAACAGACGTGGACAAGCTGCTTTTGGAGCTGTGCGCGTTCGATGAACGCGTCGATATGGCGCTGTATATCGCCAAGTGTCCGCAAGGATGGATGGTGGCGGCGGCAAGCGGGGAAAAAGCCAGACAGTTGCGCAGCAAGAGGATCGATGTGCTGTTTCCACCGCTTTCGTTTTCAGAGATGTCGCTTCGTTCCGTTTACGTTCAAGATGCCGACTTGGACCCGCGTTTTTCCTTTTTTGTCCGCCATGGCATCCGCCCGAAAGCGATAATCGCGTATCCGGCGATGTACAGGGAAACAATGGAAGGATGGGTCATCATCGGCAGTGAGACGACCTCTTCGCTGCCGGAGATGTTGCGGCCGGTCGGCGCCGCCCTCGTTCAACATTGGCTGCTCTCGGCTAAATGTATAGAGGCCGATATGAAAATGGACCGCCATTTGATGCGCTTGTCGATGTTGGTGGAAATTGGCCGGGCCATGCGCGTTGTGCAGAACAAGGAAGAAATCATCCGGATGATGGCCGAATTCGCCGCGGAGCTCGCTTACGGCGATTTCGTCTGCGCGGTATGGTCTAGCGATGGTCAAACGGCCGTTGTCCACGAAGGGGCGATGGATGTTGAGATGGCCGTCCGTTATCGAGATGATGTCTGCCGCCGCTATGGCCGCCGCGGCGAGAAGGCGAAAAGCCAAGTGCCGGCGCTGCTTCATGTCGAGGGCAAAACAGTGATGGAAGTGCCGTTTTTTGTCCGTGACGGCCTCTATGGCGTTCTCGCCGTCCATATCAAGGAAGCGAGCGAAGCGAAAGAAGCGGAAGTGTATATGACGGCGCTGGCTGCGATGGGAGAGATGATGATCAATAGCACGGCTCGCGGTGGAGACAATGGGGCGGTCAACATCGAAATGTTGTCCGAGCAGTTGACCGCTCGCGAGATGGACGTGCTTGAGCTGCTCATTCAAGGCTACAGCAACCGTGAGATTTCCGAACGACTGTTTATTAGCGTCCATACTGTCAAAAACCATATTACAAATATTTTTCAGAAAATTGGTGTCAATGATCGGTCACAGTTGATTGCTCTTGTGTACCAACTAAGCCACCGCCGCCAACGCTGCTAGGGGACATCATTGGACGATGGGAGCCATGATGTCCTTTTTTATGTTATGTAGGAAATTGGAACGATCTCCATTTTGTATTATAATATGATATAGTAAATGGGAACTATTTTTTTCTGAAAAGTAGAATTATGAAAGGATTATCACTTGTTTTCCCCGCATGGGCACATGCTATATGTAGAAAGGTTGCTATGTTGCCTTGGCAGGCGCACAAGCACAACAAAGATAGGGGAATGCTGATGAAGCCTAAGGCCATGATCCGAACGATGGTGATCATGAAAACGGCAGACATATTGAAAGCAATGGAGATTACCGATGAACTGGCGAAGAGGATGGGTTTTTTGCCGCGCGATTGCCTGTTTCTTCGGCTGGCGACAGAGGAGGCGTGTACGAATGCGTATGAATATTGTCAAAAAACAAGAAGACTACCATTTAGGATATTTTGGAAAATTGATGCAAGACAGTTTATGATTATTGTTAAACAGCGCGGGGGATGTTTCTCCGTAGCTCAAACCGACGCCATCAACACCGGATCGCGCGGCAGAGGGCTGCAGCTGATCGCCCATATTGTGGACGCTGTATACGTGAAACGGGCGGGAAACAACGTCTTGTTTTGCATGTGCAAATGCAAAAAATGAGTGACCATTGGAGGAAGCAGGATGGAGACAAGACAAGGGGCAATTTGCACACTGACATGGTCAGAAGATATTACGTTAAACAACGTCAAGTCGTTTCGCCAAGCGCTCGAAAAGCTGTTGGCCGAGGGGGTGGATCAGTTGATCGTCAATATGGAAGGGGTCAAATATATCAATAGCGCCGGGCTCGGCATGATCGCTGACAGCGTCATGGCGGCGAGAGCCCGGCAAAAAGAGTTGGTCATCGCCGGCGTGAAAGGGTCGCTCGCAGAAATTTTCCATATCGTCAAATTTTCTTCGTTTATCAAATTATTTGCCACAGAGAAGGAAGCCATTGATTACTTCAGCGGAGAATGACGTTCTATGGTGGATGGGTTTGGGGGCTATGTTCAACGTCATGACCACCTTGCGTGGCGGGAATTGCTTCTCGGCTTAGAAAAAATGAATGTATTCGTTGGACTGCACAACTATGTGTATTGGCTCGCGGCGCCGGAACAAAAGCAGCTTCTGTTCATTTCGTCGTCGTGTGAGCAACTGTATGGCTTGCCGCCAGACGACTTTTACCGTGATCCAGACATATGGGCAAAAGTGTCTCATCCAGAAGACCGCGCTAAGGCGGAGAGAAAATGGTCGCTCTTTTCGGGGGAGGCGGATGCAGGTGCTCAAACATATCGCATCATCAACCAGCGGGATGGCTCCGTCCGTTGGGTGCTCGAGCAGACGTTCCCGGTACTTGGCCAAGCAGGGGAAGTGAAGCTTGTCAGCGGTGTTGTCGCCGATATGACGGAAGCGAAACGAAACGAAGACGAGCGACAGCTTGCCCAACAAGTGTACAAAGCCATGGAACAGGCCATGCTTGTGACTGACGGCGAGTTTGCCGTTCGGTTCATCAATCCATCGTTTACGAAAGTCACCGGCCATGGCGTGGAAATTGTCGGCCAGCCGCTGCATACGCTGTATGCAGGCTATTGTGAGGCTTGGCTTTATGATGCGATCAAAGCGGGTACGGAGGAAAGCGGAGAGTGGCGGGGGAGAGTGCGCTGGCGGCGGAAAAATGGATCGGCGTATGTGAGGCAAACGACAGTGCGGGCTGTTTCCAGTCATGAAGGGGATGTTGTCTTTTATTTGTTTTTGTTTTCCAGCCCATCCGACGAATCGTCCTCGATCGCTGCAATGAAGGATGATTTAAAGTTGGCCCGCGAAGTGCAAAAACGTGTGTTGAGCAAGCCGCTGTCGGCCAAAGGGATCGGCATTGCCGGAACATATATCCCGTCGCGGGAGTTGGGCGGCGATATGTACGCCTGGTATCCGATCGACAAGCAACGGTACGGCATTTTTTTGATGGATGTGATGGGGCATGGAGCAGCGGCCTCGCTCATTTGCATGTCGGTCCGCTCGCTTTTAAACGGCGTCATCCGCAAAGGGATCGTTCCGACGGAAGTGTTTCGCGAGCTGAACCGCCATATGCGCCAGCTGTACCACGAAAACGGACGGATGACGTATTATTTCACTGCCGTGTACGCTCTTGTTGATGTCCAGGAACGGGTAATAGAGTACGCATCAGCCGGCCATCCGCCGGGGTTTTTGTTCCAGCCGGACGGAACGGTGGCGGAATTGGACCGCGGCTGTGCGCCGATCGGACTGCTTCCGCGCCTTTTTGTTGACAGCGGCCGGTTGCGTTACGCTCCTGGGGCGACGCTTGTGCTGTATTCCGACGGGGCGATCGAAGGGGGAACGGGTTCTGTCCGGCAAAAGATCGAGGCGTTCCGCGATGCGCTGGCGCCGCATATTTCATTGGACGAGCGGGCGCTTTTGGCCCGCCTGCGCCGCCATTTTGAGCAAAAAGGACCGCTTCCGGACGATTTTTCGGTGGTGGTGGCCAAGCTTGGCTAAACGAGGGGAAAAGCCGTCTATATCGGCTGCCGGCCTGTTTCCGCTTTTTCTTTCGCGCGAAACGGCACGTCCGCCAAGTTGATCTCCCCCAAAGGGGCGCCCATAAAAGGTTACAAAACGGCCTTTTGAGGCCACTCCTTTTTACGTGTTGTGAAGAGGCGGACAAATTCACTCCTGTCATCCCAAACTATAGATAGATTCCTTTCCGCAATTTAGGTTAAAATAAAGACAATTACGCTGTTGGTTGCGAATACAATATAAAAAAGCAAGAGGAGGGAAGGCATATGGCGGTGACAAATCCGGTTGGATTTTGGAAGCGGCTGTTGGCTAACTTGTTGGACGCCATTGTCGTTGGCATTCCGATTTCGATCATCGGCTATCTCATCACTGGCAGTTGGGAAACGAACTGGTTTACGTCGTTGGCGAACATCCTTTACGCGTTAATCGTTCCGGCTGTCTGGTACGGGTATACGGTCGGCAAGCGGATTCTTGGCATACGGATTGCGAAAGTAAACGGCGGCAAAGTCGGCATCGGCACGATGTTTTTGCGTTCGTTTGTCGGCGGACTCGTCTATTTTATTACGTTTGGCATCGGTCTCATCATTAGTGCGATTATGGTGGCGGCAAGAGAAGACAAACGGTCGATTCACGATTTTATCGCTGGCACGTATGTGACAACGGAAAAACCGGCGGCGTAAACAATGAAAAAGGCGGGCTTCCGAGTAGAAGCCTGCTTTTTTTAGGCCGGCGATTCGAGGCAAGTTCATCGTATTCATAGTTTGGATGGTGCGGCGTTGTGCATCGTTCCATCCATTCGTACTCGGCATCGATTGAGGTTGGCGGCCATCGCATCAAACTCCCGAAGCACGATCGAGACGAGAACGCCGTCCAAAATCTGTTGGACGAATGACTTCGCTTGTTGTCTTCGTAAGACAACTGAACCGTGGGACGCACGGGGATGGCTTGGCTGGCAGTCTGCCGTGGTGCGGGTGTTCCCAAGAATCTCCCACCTCTAAGCCTTTGCGTAGGTGGGAGAGCGTTCAATTCTAAAAAACATTTACTTAGACGTGAGGAAGGAAAACGAATGGACATTAACGAATATGTCAACGTGGTGAAGGAAAGAAAAATGTTTGAGCAATAGAAAAAGGGGGAGAACGGTTTTGTCGTTAGCAAGTTATATCATCCGCACGATGTTCGTCGTCATTCCCGGCACGGCGGCGATTGGCATTGCGATATGCCTGGCCAACGGCATCCGCGGGGGGGCGTTTTGGTGGACGCTTGCTGCTACGTTGCTGTTTGGCGCGGTCGTCGGCTTGATTTCGTCAACGCTGAATTATCGGCGATTTGTCGCGCCGATTGCCGTTATTAACGAGCATTTAGGCAAGATGAGAGATGGGGACTTGACGGCGCGTGTGCCATTAGGCAGCGTGCAGCAGCTGCGGCCGATTGCCGCGTCGTTAAACGAGATGGCGGGCGCCTGGCAAGAAGTGATGGGCTGCATTCAGCATCATGCTGAAGAAGTAGCGCAATGTTCCGCACAGCTTGCCGCTGTCGCAGAACAGACGTCGAAAGCGACAGAGCAAATTGCGGCGACGATGGAAACGCTCGCGTCCCAAGCGGAAGAGCAAGCGGGTACGGCCCGCGGCACAGCGGCGGCGGTCAATGATATTTTCCGCACGTTGGCCGATGTTGCTCATCATACGAAAGCAGTGTCGCAAAGCGCCCGAGAAACGGCGGCCAAAGCAGAAGCTGGCAAGCAGTCTGTGGCGCAAATGTCCGAGCAAATGCATTTTATTTACGACCATGTCCAATCGCTCGGGCAAGTCGTCAAAGGGCTTGGGGAGCGTTCCAACGAGATCGGGCAAATTACCGAAGCGATCACGGGCATCGCGTCGCAGACGAATTTGTTGGCGTTAAACGCGGCGATCGAAGCGGCGCGCGCTGGTGAGCAAGGAAAAGGATTCGCCGTTGTCGCCGGAGAGGTGCGGAAACTGGCAGAACAGTCGGCGCGCTCGGCGCAGCAAATTTCTAAGCTGATCGGCTACATCCAAGAGGAGACGAAGCGGGCGATCGCTTCTACCGAACAGGTCGTCGCTGAAGTGGAGCAAGGGTTGGATGCAGTTTCGGCTGCCGACCAGTCGTTTGCCCATATTCGCGAAGCGGTCGACCAAGTGAACAAACAAATCGGCCAAGTGTCAGCCGCGATCGAGCAAATGGCGGGCCACGCTCGTCAAGTGGATGATGCGCTCCAACAGATGACCGATATCGTCGAACAGTCAGCTGACGGAGCGGCTAACGTATCGGCGGCGACCCAGGAACAAATGGCATCCGTCGAGGAAATCGCTTCGTCATCAACATCGCTTGGCCGGATGGCTGAACAAATGAAGGCGATGCTGAAGCAATTTTTGGTGTAAGGCGGAAAAAGATCGCTTGCCAAGAAGGACGTTGGTTGTTATATGGAATAAAATGGTTTGCGCTTTTATCAATGATAAAGTAAAATGAGAGAAAAGTCAGTCATCATTGCCATACGCTTATCTGCTAGGGGAGTCCGAGAGCCGGGCTGAGAAAAGAACGCGATGAAGTTCTTTGACCCTTTGAACCTGATCTGGGTCATGCCAGCGTAGGGAAGCAGGCAGCGGGAACGGATGGACGTGTCTTGTTCATTTGGCCTTTTGCCTTCGATCAGGTTCCGGTGTCGGAACCTGTTTTTATTTTGGATCGGCCGCCATCGCCCATTCTCGTGTTTGCTCTGCTTCAGACGGTGTGGCTTCAGATCTGATTTTCCATAATTTTATGTTGAAAGGGGAAGCCACGCATGGAAAACATCCGCTCGTTTATGTCGTTTCCGGAAAGCCGCAAAGTGTACATTGAAGGATCGCGCCCGGATGTGCGCGTGCCGATGAGAGAGATTGCCTTGTCGCCAACGAAAACGCCGCAAGGGACGGTGGAAAACAAACCGGTGCGCGTCTACGATACGACGGGCCCGTATACCGATCCCGATTTTGAGCCGGACGTGGAAAAAGGTTTGCCGCCTCTTCGCCGCCGCTGGATCATTGAGCGCGGTGATGTGGAGGAAATGGATCGGTCTTCTGTTGCAATCCAACGTCCGCTTCCGTTCGCGCGCCGCCCATTGCGGGCAAAGCCGGGAAAAACCGTGACGCAAATGCATTACGCCAAGCGGGGAATCATCACGCCGGAAATGGAGTTTGTCGCTATTCGCGAACAGATCGATCCGGAGATTGTCCGTCAAGAAGTTGCGGCTGGTCGGGCCATTATTCCGGCCAATATTAATCATCCAGAGAGCGAACCGATGATCATCGGCCGTCGTTTCCATGTGAAAATTAATGCCAATATCGGCAACTCGGCTGTTTCTTCATCGATTGAAGATGAAGTGGAAAAACTGCTTTGGGCGGTGCGCTGGGGCGCCGATACGGTCATGGATTTATCGACCGGCAAACACATTCATGAAACGCGCGAGTACATCATCCGCAATTCGCCCGTTCCGGTGGGAACGGTGCCAATTTACCAGGCGCTTGAGAAAGTAGGAGGGGCGCCGGAGAAGTTGACATGGGACGTGTACCGCGAGACGCTCATTGAGCAGGCGGAACAAGGCGTCGACTACATGACGATCCACGCCGGTGTGCGGCTTCGTTACATTCCGCTCACCGTCAATCGGACGACTGGCATCGTCTCGCGCGGCGGCTCGATCATCGCCCAATGGTGTTTGGCTCACCATGAAGAAAACTTTTTGTATACGCATTTTGAAGAAATATGCGAGATTTTGAAACAATACGATGTCGCGATTTCCCTCGGCGACGGTTTGCGCCCAGGTTCCATTGCCGACGCGAACGATGAGGCGCAGTTTGCTGAACTGGAGACGCTCGGTGAGCTGACGAAAATCGCCTGGAAGCATGACGTGCAAGTGATGATCGAGGGGCCGGGGCATATTCCAATGCACAAAATCCGCGAAAATGTCGAGCGGGAACAGGAGCTTTGCCACGGGGCGCCGTTTTATACGTTAGGGCCGCTTGTCACCGACATCGCGCCCGGTTATGACCATATTACATCAGCGATTGGCGCCGCCATCATCGGCGCTTACGGGACGGCGATGCTTTGTTACGTAACGCCGAAAGAACATTTAGGTTTGCCAAATAAAGAGGACGTACGCGCTGGGGTTGTGGCCTACAAAATCGCCGCCCATGCGGCTGACTTGGCCAAAGGGCATCCCGCCGCCCAGCAGCGCGACGATGCGCTCTCGAAAGCACGCTTTGAATTTCGCTGGAACGACCAGTTCAACTTATCGCTTGACCCGGAGCGGGCCCGCGAATACCATGATGAAACATTGCCGGCTGAGGCAGCGAAAACAGCCCATTTTTGCTCGATGTGCGGGCCGAAGTTTTGCTCGATGAATATTTCCCATGAACTGCAGCGGAAAATCAAAGAGGAGGGGATGAAAGAGAAAGCGAAAGAATTTATTCAGCAAGGATTGTCGCTGTATCAATGACAAGAAGCGGGCTGCGATGCTCGGCATGGTGGAGAGGATATGGAAGTTCGATCAACGGAAAAAGCATGAGCTGGAAACCGCTCGGTGCTGATCGAAGCAGCGGGAGGGGGCGAACGTTCATCGCCCCTCTTGTTTGTCCTGCAAATTGGTGCGGCTCCTTATTATTTTTAAAATATATAATTTTTAAAAAATATATTTACAAATCATTTCGGATTGATTATGATAATGGCATAAGGTGCAAATTTCTAGTCATAGAATGATCATGCGGGGAAAACTGCGCAGTCTATCGCGGCGCCTTTGCCGGCGTTTCGCTTCCATAGACAGCGGCCAGTTGCGTCATCGAAGCATGGATGATGCCGGCCGCTTCTTTTTATGGCCAAAGGGGCGTTTTTCAGAAGGTTGGTTGCTAGCTTTCTAGCAGGCTGGTGAAAAAACAGCCATTTCTCCTGCATCGATCGCTCCTGTATGAAGATGGGCCATTGATGATGTTTCTTTATTTTAGAAATCCGTTTTTATTCAATTGTCGGCCTCTTGGGCGCGAAACGGGCATGAGGGTGATGGGCGCGCGCATAAACTGAAACGAAGGGCCATGAGGAGGGATGGAATTGAACACATTTTCCGATATTGTGCAGACGATGCCGCCATATTTGTTCTCCCAATTCCAGAAGAAGAAAGAAGAACTACTCCGGCGAGGGGTCGATGTCATTGATTTAGGGATCGGCGCCCCGGATTTGCCGCCCCCTTCTTTTGTCATCGAAGCGTTGAAAGAAGCGCTCGATGCGCCAGAACACTATACGTATTCGCCGTATGGCGGCTGCAGGGAGTATCGGGAAGCGGTCGCGCGTTTTTATGAACGGGAATATGGCGTCAAGCTCGATCCGGAGACCGAGGTGTTGGCGTTAATCGGCTCGAAAGAAGGAATTGTCCATTTGCTGCAAGCCGTTCTCAATCCCGGCGAACTCGCCTTAGTGCCTGATCCGGGCTATCCCGTCTACCGGACGGCCGTCCATTTTGCCCGCGGACAGAGCTTATCACTGCCGCTCGATGCAAGGCACGGATATGTTCCGCTGTTTGATGCGCTTCCCTCGTCCGTTTATGACCAAGCGAAAATCATGTTTCTCAATTATCCGAGCAATCCGACGGCTGCCACGGTCGATTTGGATACGTTTTCTGAAGCTGTTTCACTTGCCCGTCAGCACCAGATGTTCATTGCCCATGATGCGGCCTACTCGTTCGTGACGTTTGCTGGGTTTCGGGCGCCGAGCATTTTGCAGGTAGAAGGGGCAAAAGAAGTCGCCGTAGAATTTGGATCGTTGTCCAAAAGCTATAACATGGCCGGCTGCCGCATCGGATACGTGGTCGGAAACCGGGACATGATTCGAGCGCTTTCGGTGATCAAGAGCAACACGGATACGTGCCAGTTTATCCCGATTCAGAAAGCGGCGGTGGCCGCTTTGAGGAACGGACGGACGTTTATTCGAGAAAATAGCCGCATTTATGAACAACGCATGAATATGATGGTCGAGAGACTTCGAGAACTAGGCATCGACGTGCGGCGTCCGAAAGCGACCTTTTTCTTGTGGGTCCCGGTTTGCGACGGATATTCGTCCGAGCAATTTGCCGCCAAACTGCTGGAAGAAGCGGGGGTCATCGTAACACCAGGAACAGCGTTTGGACCCGCAGGGGAAGGATATGTCCGCGTATCGCTGTCAGCGCCGATTGAGCGTCTGCAGCAAGCCGTTGAACGATGGAAGCAAGTGGATTGGGAGGAATCGGCGCCATGAAGCGAACGATGCATCACATCACGGTGGCCCAAGCCATCGTCGAATGTCTAAAACAGGAACAGATCCGTTATGTGTTTGGCGTGCCGGGGGAAAGTTATTTGCCCCTGCTTGATGCCATCTATGATGAGCCATCCATTGAGTTCATCTCCGCCCGCCATGAGGGGGGAGCCTCCTTTATGGCGGAAGGGTATGCGAAAGCGTCAGGGAAGTGCGGCGTCGTGCTGGCTACAAGGGCGGTTGGCGGGGCGAACTTGGCGATCGGCGTTCATACTGCGAAGCAAGACTCTACTCCGATGGTCGTGTTTTTGGGGCAAGTGAACAGCCGTTTCTTGGGGCGTGAAGGCTTTCAGGAAGTCGATATAGAAGCGTTTTTCCGCCCGGTCGCCAAGTGGACGGTCGAAATTCGCGAAGCGGAGCGGGTGCCGGAGCTGGTGCAACGGGCGTTTCGCATCGCGAAAACAGGGCGGCCCGGCCCCGTCGTTGTTTCGCTGCCGGAAGATTTATTTCGCCAAACCATAACCGAAGCGGTGATCGCGGAGACCCACGCGCCCAAGCCGGCCCCAAGGCAAGAGGACATACGGAACATAGAGGGGCGGCTCGAGCGCGCCCAACGACCGCTCGTGATTGCCGGCGGCGGCGTCAAATGGTCGGGAGCGCAGCGGTTGCTGCGCTTATGGGCGGAAAAGTATGCACTTCCGGTAATGGCGGCATTCCGGCGGCATGACGTGTTTCCCCACAACCATCCGTGCTATGTCGGTCACTTAGGCTTAGGGGCGCCCAAAGCGGTCATTGAAACGGCCGAGCAGGCGGATGTGGTGATTGCGTTGGGAACGCGGCTGTCGGAAGTGACGACGCAGGATTACCGTTTGCTGTCTCCGGGCCAGACGCTGATTCACATCGATATCGACAGCGATGGATTCGGAAAAGTGTATGCGCCAGATATCGCGATTTGGGCTGACTGTCGAGAAGCGCTGTCCCGTTTGCTCGATATTGCGGTGCAGCCGTCTTGGCAGGAATGGGCGGCCGAACGGAGGAAACGGTACGAACAAACGGCCGCGCTGCCTCTTGAAAAACGAACTCTCCATGAAGCGGTCATTGCGAGTTTAGGGCGCCATTTGCCGAAAAATGCGGTCATTACGAACGATGCCGGGAATTTCGCCGGTTGGCTTCATGCCTTTTTCCCGTTTGGGGATGGGCACACGTACATCGGCCCGACGTCGGGAGCGATGGGATATGGAATGCCGGCTGCAATTGGCGCGAAACTGGCCTTTCCCGACCGGACCGTCGTTTCTTTATCCGGGGATGGCGGCTTTATGATGACGGTGCAGGAGTTGGAAACGGCCGCTCGATGCGATATTCCGATCATCAGCATTGTGTTTAACAATCATATGTACGGCACTATCCGCATGCATCAAGAATTGCAGTTTCCGGGGCGGGTCATCGGAACCGATTTAGGCCGCGTGTCGTTTGCCCGGTTGGCGGAATGCTTGAACGGCTGCGGGTTCCAAGTGCAGACGGAACAACAGTTCACGGAAGCGCTTCTTTTGTCGCTTGAGGCCAAGAAGCCGACGGTCATTGAAGTGTTGACCGATCCGGACCACATTTCGGTGGCCGCAACGATCCAGGACTTGCGGGCCAAGAGGAAGTCCTGATGATCATCGCTTGGCGTTCAATGTATAAATTATCTCAATAAATAATCTAGAAAAATGGGGGGTAGTATACAGTGAAAATCCAAAACTATATCAATGGGGAATGGAAAGAGCCAAGCACCAGGCAATTTGCGCCGGTGATCAATCCGGCGACGGGGGAAACGATTGCCGAGGTGGCGATGTCCGGGCCAAACGATATCGATGAGGCGGTTCAGGCCGCCAAAGAAGCGCAAAAACGGTGGGCCCTCGTGCCGGCGCCGAAACGCGCGGAAATCTTGTATCAAGTCGGAATGCTGCTAAAGGAACGGAAAGAACAATTGGCCCGGCTGTTGACGATGGAAATGGGCAAAGTGATTGAGGAAGCGCGGGGTGAGGTGCAGGAAGGCATTGATATGGCGTTTTACATGGCCGGAGAGGGACGGCGGTTGTTCGGCGATACGACGCCGTCTGAACTGAAAGACAAATTTGCCATGAGCGTCCGCGTGCCGGTCGGAGTTGTCGGCATCATCACTCCATGGAATTTCCCGATTGCGATCGCCACTTGGAAGTCGTTCCCAGCGATTGTTGCCGGCAATGCGGTCGTGTGGAAGCCGGCTCCCGAGACGCCGATCATGGCGCAGGAGTTGGCCCGCATTTTTGAAGAAGCGGGCTTGCCGCCGGGAGTGTTTCATGTGGTCCATGGTGATGGGCCGACAGCCGGCAATGCGCTCGTCGAACATCCTGATGTCAAGGTCATCTCATTTACCGGATCGAATGAAGTCGGGCGGACGATTGCGGAAAAATGCGGACGGCTGTTGAAAAAGGTGTCGCTTGAAATGGGAGGAAAAAACGCCGTCATTGTGATGGATGACGCTGATTTGACATTGGCGGTTGACGGCATCATCTGGAGTGCGTTCGGCACGTCGGGGCAGCGGTGCACGGCGTGCAGCCGGGTCATCGTCCATGAGCGGGTGAAACAGGAGCTGGAGCGGCGTCTGCTTGAAGCAGTGAAAACGTTGAAAATCGGCAACGGGTTGGATGAAACGGTCAAAGTCGGACCCGTCATCCACGAAGAGGCGCTGCAAAAGATCGACCGCTACGTGCGCATTGGCGTAGAAGAAGGGGCGAAACTGCTTGTGGGCGGCTGTATATTGCGCGAGGGCGACTATGCGCGCGGATTTTATTACGCGCCGACGATTTTCACGGATGTCACGCCGAATATGCGCATCGCCCGCGAAGAAATTTTCGGCCCGGTCGTGTCGATCATTTCCGTCCGCAGTTTGGACGAAGCGATCGCCGTCAACAACAGCGTTGATTACGGGTTATCGAGCGCCATTTTCACTCGCGATGTCAATAACGTGTTTCGAGCGATGCGCGATTTGGACACCGGCATCGTGTATGTCAACGCCGGCACAACGGGAGCGGAAATTCATTTGCCGTTCGGCGGCACGAAAGGGACGGGCAACGGCCACCGGGACTCCGGCGTCGCTGCGCTTGACGTATTCACCGAATGGCGGAGCATTTATGTCGATTTCAGCGGGAAGCTGCAACGGGCGCAAATCGATACTGGAGATTGAATCGGGCTGTCGCCTGCAACATGGCCGGCGAAAGGGAAGCGAAGATCAACGTGGAACACATGTTGCGAACCGAAGCAACGGCCGCAGCAAAGGTGCGAAAAAAGCGGCTGTCATGTGAGCGTATGGCAAACAATCGGTGACAGAGGGGGAAAGAACGATGAAAGTGCTCGTGCTTGGAGCGGGGTTGATGGGCAAAGAAGCAGCGCGCGATTTAGTGCAAAGCCAAGACGTTGAGGCGGTGACGCTCGCGGATGTCGATTTGGCCAAGGCAGAGCAAGTGGCGCAGCAGCTCCATTCCACGAAGCTTGCCGCCGTGCAAGTGGATGCGGGCGATCAGCAGCAGCTGTCAGCGCTGATGAAGGGCCACGATGTGGTCGTCAACGCCTTGTTTTACCGGTTTAACGAAACGGTGGCGAAAACCGCGATTGCAACTGGCGTCCATTCTGTCGATTTAGGCGGCCATATCGGCCATGTGACCGATCGGGTGCTTGAGCTGCATGACCAAGCCCGGGAGGCTGGAGTGACGATCATTCCGGATCTTGGCGTTGCTCCGGGGATGATTAATATTTTATCAGGCTATGGGGCGAGCCAGCTCGGTGAGGTCGAATCGATTCAACTGTATGTCGGCGGCATTCCCGTCCGCCCCGAACCGCCGCTGGAGTACAACCATGTGTTTTCCCTCGAGGGGCTGCTTGACCATTACACCGATCCGGCCTTGATCATCCGCAACGGCCAAAAACAAGAAGTGCCTTCCCTTTCGGAAGTCGAGCCGATTTATTTCGACCGGTTCGGGCCGCTTGAAGCGTTTCACACCTCAGGCGGGACGTCGACGCTCTCGCGCTCGTTTCCGAATTTAAAGCGGCTCGAGTACAAAACGATTCGCTACCGCGGCCATGCGGAAAAATGCAAGCTGCTTGTCGATTTGAACTTGACGCGCAACGATGTGGAAGTTGAGATCAATGGATGCAGAGTCAAGCCGCGCGATGTGCTGTTGGCTGTCTTGACGCCGATGCTTGATTTGAAAGGAAAAGATGATGTCGTGTTGCTGCGGGTCATCGTCGGCGGGCGGAAAGATGGAAAGGAAACGGTATTCGAATACGAAACCGTCACGTTCAATGACCGCGAAAACAAGGTGACGGCGATGGCGCGCACGACGGCCTATACGATTTCCGCCGTCGCTCAGCTTATCGGCCGCGGGGTGATTGCAAAGCGCGGCGTCTATCCACCGGAGCAAATCGTTCCGGGGGATATGTATATGGACGAGATGAAAAAACGCGGCGTTATGATCAGTGAGAAGCGAACCGTTCGTTGATGAAAAAGAAGAATGATGAGTGGAGGATCAGAAAAAGCGTAAAGACGCTCTGAACGGGAAAAAGGCGTTGTTGATGAAAAAAGCAACAGAAAACAAGCCGTTCGAGAAAGAACAAGATGTAACAAACGCTCGTTTCCAACCGGAGACGGGCGTTTGTCGATGTCGGCGGCGAAATCGGCGGTGCGGCGGATTTCTTCTGGCTACGCCATTTTGGCCGTCGACGTCTCTCGTTTGCGCCAAGCGAGAAAGAGGAAGGCGACGAACACAAGTGCCATAGCGACGAGAAATGGTGCCTTCGCGGAAACAGCATGACCGATGACGCCAGACAGCACCGGAGCGATGGCTGCACCCATAACGTGAACGTTATATTTTTGTCAATAGGTATTTGGAATGGAAAATAACCAGAATGGGAGGCATGATACAAAAAAGGATATCCCAGCGAGGAGTGGGACATCCATTGGCCTTGGGCGGGAAGTGTTACTGTTAAGCAAAGATAGGAGAGAAATCAAAACTTTGTTTCCACTTTTTTGGCGGCGAGCGCTTCTTTCACCGCCGTCTCAATTTCCTGATAGCTTGTGCAGCGGCAAATGTTGGCTTCGAGCCATTCTTGAATCGTCGTCTCATCGGCGTCTGGATGTCGCTCGATGAGCGCATGGGCGTTCATAATAAAGCCGGGGGTGCAATAGCCGCACTGAAAGGCGAAGTGGCGGACGAAGGCGTGCTGAATGGGGGCATCATCAAGTCCTTCGATCGTGGTGATTTCTTTGCCGACGGTCTCAATAGCGAGCATCATGCACGATTTGATCGGCGTGCCATTGACCAAAACGGTGCAGGCGCCGCAGTCGCCGTTCAAACAGCCTGGTTTGGCGCCGGTCAGTCCAAGCCCGTCGCGCAAGACAAACAGCAGCGTCTCGGCCTGGCGGGCGACGACCGCTCTTCGTTCCCCATTAATGGATAGCACGAGCTCCCGTTTCGTTGTTTCCTCCATGGCTGCCTTTGACCTCCTGCCTACATAGTTTCCTCTTCCCCTAGTTCGCGAAGCGCATCTTCCAGCAGCTTTGCGGCGACAAACAGCCGGTAATCGGCAGAACCTTCAATATCGTGCAAAATCGGGCGCGGAAAAGCGGCAACCGCTGCTTGAATTCGTTCGGCGGCCGGGCGGCTCCGGTCGTTCAAGTGCGCCTCGACTTCAGCAGAGCGGAACGGGAACGGACAGACGCCACTGAAGGCAACGCGAATCGCCCCGTCTTTTTTCAGCGCCGCAATCGTCACAAGCGGGTAGCCGACTTCCCCTTGTTTGCGGCGCTTGCGATGGAAATGGGGCAGGGTGGCAGTGGCACGGTCAACCTTGAATTGAACGATGAATTCGCCGCGGCCAAGCTGCAGCTGTTGATGAAACAAATCGTTGAAGCGGCATTGTCGGACGCCGTATGGTCCGGCGACGATGACATCCGCCTCGGCGACGAATAGCGGCAGTGCGGTCTCACGGTAAAAAATTTGTCCGCAAATGTTGCCGCCGAGCGTAATTTGGTTGCGCGCCGTCCGGTCAGCGACTTCTCGCGCCGCCTTTGTCAACAGCGGGAATGGGTTTGCTTCCTCAAGCTCGGTGAGCGAGAGCGCCGCTCCAAACACGAGAGGATCGGCGCTGGCGTCAAGCACCCGGCACTCAGGGATCGCTTTCATGTCAATGACCGCGGCGGTGCGGACGAGGTTCAAACGGGACAAGGTGATGATTTCCGTGCCGCCGCCGTAGTACAGCGGCCGTTTCCCGTCCCGCTCGAGCGCCGCAAACAGCGCTGTCGCTTCGGCGATCGACTGCGGTCGGTAGTAGGCAAAATCAAACGGGACCATAGGAGTCCCCTTTCTGTTTCCGCCAAATGAGTTCAGGCACAAGCGGCAGTTCATTGAGCGGCACGCCGACAGCAAGCGACAAGGCGTTTGCCAAGGCGGCGGGCATGCCGATCAAGCCGTGTTCGCCGATGCCGCGAGCGCCGTATGGGGCATCGATTTGCGGGGTTTCGACAAACTCAACGATGTACTCCGGATGTTCGCCGAAGCGGATCGGCCGGTATGTGCGCAGCTGCGGGTTTAAGACGCGTTGCTCTTTGTCAAACAGAAACCCTTCGCGGCTGGCAAAGCTCAGCCCCATGCTCATCGCCCCCATGACCTGGCCAAGCGCTGCCTTTGGGTTGAGAACTTTGCCGGCGTCAATGACCGCATACGCTTTGACAATGCGGTACGTATAGTCGCGGCGGTTGAACTCAATTTCCACCCCTTCGGCGCATACGCCCCATTCCGGGCCCGGTTTGCCGGCGCCGGTTTCCGGGTCAAGCGGGGTCAAGTGGCGCAAAATGTAGTGGCCGCGCCCGATTACTTGCCCGCCGATGGCGTTGCCGTTCGGAAACTTGTAGCCAAAGGCGATGTCTTTGATCGGAAGAAAGATGGCCGGGTCATCGCGCAAAAAGACGCGCCCGAAACCGACTTCCAAATCGTCCGGCGAGGCCCGTAAGACGCAGGCAGCGATCTCTTTCAATTGGCGGATGGCATCATCGGCAGCGGCAAGCGCGGCGCGTCCGGCCATAAACGTCCCGCGGCTGGCGACCGTTTTCCAATGTTCCGGTGTCGTTTGCGTGTCGATGTCCATTTTGACATGCACACGATCCACATCCATCTTCAGCCGTTCAGCGACGATTTGCGCGAGCACCGTTTTCGTGCCGGTGCCGATTTCGACAACGCCGGAGATGACGTTGACGCTGCCGTCGGAGTTGAACGTTAAAATGACGCCGGAACTCGCGTCGGTGTCGATCGTCGACGTTTTCCAACCGCCGCTGATGCCTTTCGCCCTTACCGTATAGGCATCCAGTTCCACGCGCTGCCATTCGTCCCAACGCATCAGCTCGCGCAGCCGTTCGAGGCATGCCGGCATATCGCCGACATTGCTCTGGTTGAGCCGCACTTGCGTCGGGGTCGTATGGCCGGGGCGGATGGCGTTTTTGCGCCGCACTTCCCATGGGTCAAGCTGCAGCGTCCGCGCCAATTCATCGATGGCTCGTTCGACAGCAAACGCTTGTTCACAATGGCCGAAACTGCGAAACGGCGTCGCGTACGGGCGGTTCGTATAGACGCACAATGAGTCACAAAAGACGTTTTCGACATGGTACGGGCCGGTGCAATCAACGGCTGCTGCGCGGCTGACGTCGATGGCCTTGTCAGAGTAAGCGCCGCCGTCAAATAGAAATAAAATTTCCATCGCTTTGAAGATGCCGTCTCTCGTCGCCCCGATTTTGACGGTCGCCTCCAAGCCGATATGGACGGGCGACGTGACCATGTCATGCTCGCGGCTGTTCCAGACGCTCACTTTCCGGCCGTCGACCGCTTTCGAGGCGAGGTAGGCGAGCAGTTCCAGCTGCACGGGCGCTTTTCCGCCGTAGGCGCCGCCGACAAGCGGCGTATGGACGATGACTTTGCCGGTTTCTTCGCCAAAATACGCATGAAGCAGCTTTTTAATCATAAACGGTGACTGCGAGGAGGCGGAAATATGGATCGTGCCGTCCGGCCAAATTTCCGCAGTGGCGCAGCGCGTTTCCATCGCGATATGGTCGGAAGGGGCGAACGATACGCTCGTTTCGACGATGACGTCGCTTTCAGCAAACCCTTGTTCGATGTTGCCTTTTCGGATTTTCGTCCGATGGGCGACGTTCGTTCCTGGTTCAGGATGAGTCGTTTTGTTTTTTTCGTAGCGGTCGAGATGCTCATGCAACAACGGAGCTCCTTCTTTCAGCGCTTCGCGTGGCGAACCGACGGCTGGAAGCGGTTCGTAAACGACGCGGACGAGGCGAGCCGCTTGTTCGGCTTGCGCGAGCGTATCGGCGACGACGACGGCGACGACTTCGCCATAGTAGCGCACTTTGTCGACGGCGATCGGCGGACGATCGCGCATGTCTTCACCGGTGAGCGGCAGCCCCTCGCCGGTCACGACGGCGCGGACGCCTGGAGCGGCGATCGCTTTGTCTACGTTCACCGAGAGGATGCGCGCATGGGCGTATGGACTTGTCACCAAAGCGGCGTGAAGCATCCCTTGTTCTTTGAAATCGTTCGTATATTTTGCCCGGCCGGTCACTTTATCCCACGCTTCTTTGCGGATGATGCTTTTACCGACGGCCACGGGTGGCGTCCCTCCTTTTCTTCTCGATACATGACGGCACGCGCATAATCGTCTTTTGTGTCAATGTCGATGCCGATCATTTCATCGCCTTCATACAAGAGGCCGCACCAGCGCGGATCGCGAAACAGCGTGCGCCCGCCAGCATCGCCCCTTAGAGCAAGCAAGGAAGGAAACGCATGTTTCCCCCAAATGACTGGGGGCATCGGCGCGCCGGAGCGGGCAAAGGCGACATAATCAGGACGGTGCCGGCGATAAAGGTCGGCAAGCACATCAATCGTTTCAGACGTGACAAACGGCTGATCGGCGAGCAGCACAGCGGCGGCGTCGGCCCCAGCAGCGAGCGCTTCTTGCAGGCCGCAGGCAAGCGAATGCGTCTGCCCGCGGTGATGGACTGCGCAGCGGACGAAGCGGCACTTTTCATGATTCCGAAGCTCGACCGGAAACCACGCGAGCGCATCGTCTGGAGGAATGACGACGATGACCGGTGCAAGGCGGGAACGAAGCGCCGCTTTAAGGCCGGCGGCGCCAAGCGTGCTTTCCCCCCAAGGCAAAGCGCGTTTATCCGTTCCCATTCGTCGGCTTTCCCCGGCTGCTAAATAAATGGCGGCAATGGAAACCACGTTCATCGTTCCGCCCCCGTCAACCGTCCGCGAAGCACGCTGATCAATTCGGCGGTGATGCTAACGGCGATTTCGTGCGGGCCGCGTGCGCCGATGGAAAGCCCTGCGGGCGAACGGACAAATGGAGGCGTCGAGCCGGAAGGAAAGAGGCGGTCCGTGCGCCGCCGTGGCCCGAGCACGCCAAGATAGGCGAGCGGTTTGTCAGCCAACAACGAGACGAGTTCGCGGTCGCGTTCAAATTGGTGGGTCATCACGACGACAAAGTCGCGTTCATTCAAGTGGAGCGCTGGCACCGTTTCATGCGGAAAGCCAACCACCCATGCATCAGCGTCCGGCACATGGGATGGGTGGCAAAACGCTGGGCGCCAATCGCTTACGGTAACGGAAAATCCCGCCGCTTTGGCTGCTGAGACGAGCGGCGGGGCGTCCGGTCCGGCGCCGAAAATGACGAGGCGCGGTTTTGGCCAAAAGTGCTGGATGTAAAACGTTTCCCCGTCCGCTTCGTACAACCCGTTTTGTCCTTGGTAAAACGGCACGCCATCAAGCCATTCGCGCCATTCCGGACGCGGCGTCCGGCGGTAGCCGCCGAATTGTTCCCCCGTTTCGCTTTGGAAAAACGGCCGCTCGTTTGGATGCACGATGCTTCGGGCCATCAGCACATGTTCGCCGCGGTTAAGGCAGCGCTTGAGCGCCAGCCATTCACGTTTTGTGTCGCTTGTGACCAACTCGAGCCAAATGCGGACGATGCCGTTGCAACCGGCGCCTTGCCCCCAAGATGAATCGTCTTCGGCGCGCAAGTCGAATGAAACGGCCGCCGCCTGGCGGCGGGTCAATATATCGACGGCGTGCACGGCTACCGCTTCTTCAAGGCAGCCGCCGCTAAGCAGGCCGATTGTTTTGCCATCGGCGCCAATCCACATGCATGTTCCTTCTTTTTGATAAGCCGAGCCTTCCACTTGAATGATGAAGGCCAGCACACCATCGCCTGGCGCGCCGGCGATCGCTTCGAGCACAGCATAGTAGCTCTCCATGCTCATCCTCCTTCCGCATTGCGCCAAAGGCGGCTAAGCTGTTGAAAGCGCGTTGGGGATGATGCATCAACTTTCGCAATGGCTGTAAGCGGAGGCATCGGGTCGTTCCCCTTTTTAATAAAGAGCTCTGCTATCATTATATTCCTGTAACAAATGCTCATGACTGAAAAACAAAAGAAGCCAGCCGTCATCGGCTAGCTTCCTTGTTTTTGATCTGTTTTTCCTTTTCCGAGCCGTCCGGCCCGCTTCGCCGCTTCCTTCAGCAAATACTCGATTTGGGCGTTGACGCTGCGAAACTCATCTTGCGCCCATTGCTCTAGTATGGCGTATAGGTCATAATCAATGCGCAAAGGGAATGGTTTTTTCTTTGCCATCGCACTCCACAACCATCAGTATAGACTGCCGGTATTGATCACCGGCTGGGCGGCGCGCTCGGAGACGATGGCCACCATTAAGTTGTTCACCATCGCCGCTTTCCGTTCATCATCCAACTCTAAAATGGCTTCGTTGTCAAGCTGTTCGATCGCCATGCGCGCCATCGAGACAGCGCCTTCGACGATTTTTTTTCGTGCGGCCAAAATGGCGGCGGCTTGCTGGCGTTGGAGCATGGCGCCCGCGATTTCCGGCGAGTAGGCCAAGTGGGTGAGGCGCGCTTCCATCACGTCAACTCCGGCAATGCGCAGCCGTTCTTGCAATTCTGCGGCAAGCACATCGGAAATGACATCCGCATTGCCGCGTAGCGTAATGTCGTTGTCGTCTTCAAACGTGTCGTACGGATATTTCGTCGCTACATGGCGGATGGCCGCTTCGCTTTGAATTTCAACAAACTGTTCGTAATCATCAACGTCAAACACCGCCTTGGCTGAATCGATGACGCGAAAGACGACGACAGCGGCGATTTCAATAGGATTGCCTTGAACATCGTTCACTTTCAGCTTGTTGCTCGTGAAGTTGCGCACGCGCAGCGATACTTTCTTGCGAACGGTGAGCGGCACGGTGAAAAACAGCCCGCTGTCGCGAATCGTGCCAAAATAGCGGCCGAAAAAAATGATCACTTTCGCTTGATTCGGCTGAACGATCGTGATGCCAGTCGCCAAGAAGGCGGCAAGAACGAAGCAGAAAACGGCCAATAAGAGCTGCACTTGAATAAGGCTGACAAAACCAGCCATAACGAAAAGGGCGACGCATCCGATGCCGATAAATCCATCCATGCGCCATGCTTCTTGTTCTCTCATCCCTATCCCCCTTATAATGTCGATTTGATATGTATATGATATCATACAATCAAAAAAATGGAAACCTTAAGATGAGAAGGTGGAGTGGTCGATGGCTCGCCGCGAGGCGCATGTTTCCCATGATTTTTCATCCAAAAACATCAAGGGCGATCGTTCATCCTGTTAATGTTTTAATGTACTAAAAAATGGAAATTGATAATTGACATCGCTCTCATTGTCATCATACAATAGAAAAAAAGACTAATAGGTGTACAGAAGCCATGGAAACAAGACAAGCGCGCATCGGCCGGCAGGCATTGCTGCTGGCGATGCTGGACGAGGGGGAGGAAGGCCCGGTCTTGAGCCAGCTTGAGGCGCTTTCATGGCGCTATTGTCAAGGGCGGGTCGGGGCGATGGAGCCGCAAAAAATCGTCGCGGCGATTGAGACGGCGGCAAAGCGGCATGGAGTGGTGGACGGCGGCTTGTACCGCGAGATGCACGCCTTATACCATGCGATTTTAGAGGCGGTGCATGGCGTGACGAGGGGGCAGGTAGAGCTGGGAGATTTGTTGAGAACTGCTGGCCTTCGTTTCGCTGTCGTGCGCGGTATGCCGTATGAGCAACCGAACGAGGGGGAATGGATCGCCGTCGCCTTGTACGGGACGATCGGCGCTCCCGTGAGAGGTCTTGAGCATGAGGCGGTTGGGCTCGGAATCAATCATATATAGGAGCAATGCCTAGAGCAATAAGTTATGAGGAGGCGAACGCTGCCATATGGCAGGCTGCCTCCTTTTTTATTTGCCCAGGCGCTTGATTGGAAAAGCAAATGAAAGGGGATGGAATGATGGTTGTTTTGACCGGACATACATTGACGATCGATGAGGTAAGACGTGTTGTCTATGAACGGGAGCGGGTGGCGGCTGCGGAGGAAAGCATGAGGGCTGTCGAGAAAAGCCGCGCGGCAGTGGAGCAAGCGATCTCCAATGGACGGACGATCTATGGCGTGAATACGGGCTTTGGCAAACTCGCCGATGTGCGCATTGGCGGAAGCGATCTTGAGCAGCTGCAAATCAATCTTCTCCGCTCGCACGCCTGTGCTGTCGGCGAGCCATTTGCCGAAGATGTCGTGCGGGCGATGCTTCTTTTGCGGGCGAATGCGTTGTTGAAAGGGTATTCCGGCGTGCGTCCAGCGGTCATTGAGCAGCTGCTCTCGTTTTTGAACACCGGCATCCATCCGATCGTGCCGCAGCAAGGCTCCCTCGGCGCGAGCGGCGATTTAGCCCCGCTCGCCCACTTGGCGCTGGCGCTTGTTGGAGAAGGAGAGGTGATGTATCAAGGGCAGCGCATGCCTGCCGCCCAAGCGCTTTCACAAGCGGGAATTTCACCACTTTCCCTTCAAGCGAAAGAAGGGTTGGCGCTCATTAATGGCACGCAGGCGATGACGGCCGTTGGGGCGCTTGCTTGCTTGGAGGCGGGGCAGCTTGCTTATGACAGCGAATGGATCGCAGCGCTGACGATTGAGGCGCTTTATGGCATTGTGGACGCGTTTGACGCCCGCATCCACGCAGTCCGCGGGTTTCAGGAGCAGGCGGAGGTGGCGGAACGGATACGCCGCTACCTAGATGGCAGCCAACTCACAACAAGGCAAGGGGAGCGGCGCGTGCAAGACGCCTACTCCATCCGCTGCATTCCGCAAGTGCACGGGGCGTCGCTCAGGGCGCTTCGCTATGTAAAAGAAACGTTGGAAATCGAAATGAATGCGGTGACCGACAATCCGCTCATTTTTGATGACAGGGCGGTGCTCTCTGGCGGCAACTTCCATGGCCAGCCGGTGGCGATCGCCATGGATTTGTTGAAAATCGCCGCAGCGGAACTGTCCAACATCAGCGAGCGCCGCATCGAACGGCTCGTCAATCCGCAGCTCAATGAAGGGTTGCCGCCGTTTTTAAGCCCCAAGCCTGGCTTGCAGTCTGGAGCGATGATTATGCAATACGTCGCCGCTTCGCTTGTATCGGAAAACAAGACGCTCGCTCACCCAGCCAGCGTCGATTCGATCCCGTCATCGGCCAACCAAGAAGATCACGTCAGCATGGGAACGATCGCCGCCCGCCATGCGTACATGATCGTGCAAAACGCAAGAAAAGTGCTGGCGATTGAGCTCATTTGCGCTTTGCAGGCTGTTGAAGCGCGCGGTGTTGAGAGGATGGCTCCGGCGACAAGGCAGTGGTACCATGAGGCGCGCCGCATCGTTCCCCCTATTGTGGCGGACCGCATCTTTTCCGATGACATTGAAGCGATGGCAGTTTGGTTGAGAGAAAGGGCAAAACATCACTCCCTCTGTGATGAAACGAAAGCTTAGAGAAGGGCAAAGCATGGTGGGCGTAGTGGGAGAGCGTTCAAGGATAGGTATTTGAAAAAATGGTGGTTATATAGACCTTGATCTGCCGCCTCGTTCCGCTGGAGATCGGGGATGCAGCCATCAGCGAATGTGGCTTGCTTCCTTCATTTTTTCTGCAAAGTTTGACCGGTGTCATCGGTTTTCCTCCTCATTTCTTTCTGGTTAGGCCGAGGGCATTTGTGATCTGTCCGAGAAAGTTGATGATGTAGTGAAAAAGTCGTGAAAAACGGCCCTTTCCCAGGCTGAGAAACCTTGTAAAATCAGTACCTCTTTGTCAACTGAAAGGAATGGATTCGGCGAAATCAGTCATTTTTCACCAGTCTCTCAAAGTTGTTCTCCTTGCGGATTTGCGGTAAGATGAGAAAGAGAGAAAAAGGGGAAAGGGTGGCTTCTGTTGACGATTTCGGCCGCGGCGCTGTTGGCGTTATGGAAGATTATTGCGATTGACATTATTTTGTCGGGGGATAATGCGGTTGTCATTGCGATGGCGACGCGGCGGCTGCCGAAAGACCAGCGGAACAAAGCGATCGTTTGGGGAACGGCGGGGGCGGTGCTGCTGCGCATTTTGTTTGCGATTGTCATCGTCTTTTTGCTCCAAATCCCGTTTATTCACTTTGCGGGCGGTTTGCTGCTTGTATGGATCGCCTATAAAGTGCTCGTTGAGCGGGAAGAGGAAGCAAACGTAAGATCGGCAGACCGGTTGTTGAAGGCGATTATGACGATTATGATCGCCGATGCGGTCATGAGCTTGGACAATGTCGTCGCCGTCGCTGGTGCGGCGGAGGGGCATCTCGGCATGCTTGCGCTTGGAGTGGCCATCAGCATCCCGATCATGATTTTCGGTTCGAAAGCGATCGTCCACATCATGGAGAACCATCGTTGGATTGCGTACGTTGGTTCGGGCATTTTGGCGTGGACGGCCGGGAAGATGATGGCGGGGGATGAAGGGGTGCTGCATTGGCTTCACTTGTCACATGGTCCGTTCGTCTATGCCGTTGCCGCCGGTGTGACGATCTTTGTCGTGTCTGCCGGCTATATCACGAATAAAAAGGCCGAGCGTGAAGAAGGGACGCTTATTTGAGCGGCTGGAGGTGGTGTGATGCCATGAACATCCAACGCATTCTCGTGACGGGAAGGCTTTATGCCGAGCTTGCCGCCCTTCTTCCGGACAAGCGGCCCGATAAAGAGTTTCGCTTTGTCGCTGAAGAAGAATTGAAGGAGGCTGATTTCGCTTGGGCGGATGCGTACGTCGGCTTCCGGCCGGCCGGGCCGTTTTCGCTTGCGTCGCTTCGTTGGGTGCATTCCCTCGGCGCGGGCGTTGACGCATTTTTGTGGAAACGGGAATGGAAGAAGGACGTGCTGCTGACGCGGACGATCGGCTCGTTCGGCGAGCAGATCAGTGAATATTGTTTGAGCTATTTGCTGCGCGACGCTCAGTGCCATGATGTCTATGCATGGTATCAAGAACAGCGGCAGTGGAAGCCGATCGCCCCGAAACGGCTTGGCGAACAGCGGATTGTCATTTATGGAACGGGTAAGATCGGCCGGCGCATCGCGGAAACGCTTCGTCTGTTCGGCGTTTCGCCGATCGGCGTATCGCATAGCGGCCGAGAAACGCCGCCATTTTCGGCTGTTTACCGCCATGAAGAGGCTAGGGAAGCGCTTGCTTGCGCCGATTGGGTGATCGCTGCCCTTCCGCTCACCGAGGAAACGTATCATCTCTTTGATGAGCAGTTTTTTTCCTGTTTGCATAATGCAGGTTTTATCAATGTCGGCCGCGGCGCGACGGTCGAGGAGACGGCGCTTGTCGGCGCGCTCGAAAACCGCAACGTTCGCCTGGCGGTGCTCGATGTGTTTGAAGAAGAACCGCTTCCCCCGCACTCGCCGCTATGGGTTCATCCGAACATCATCATCACCCCGCATATCGCGGCGCTTACGTCGACAGAGGACGCCGCCCGCAGCATTTTAGATACGCTCCGCTGCATCGAAGCCGGCGAACCGCTTCACAATGCGGTCGATGTCAGCCGGCGATATTGAAGGAAAAAGGGTGTCTCAAAAACACAAAGGGACGCCTTTTTTCTATTGCATCGTTGCGAAGTAAAGGCCAAAATTGCAGAAGAACATGTTGTGCTGAGTGAGCTCGAGCAAGAAATATTAATGGAAATCGCCAGCGGTTTATGTAAGTAATAAAGGCATTGCCAAAAAACATCATATAAGCCAGCGAAGTGTAGAAAGACACCTATCGCGTATTTTCAACAAGCTACACGTATCTTCACGAATAGAAGCCGTGGAAAAAGCCAAACAATTAGGGCTCATTCCAGAGCTTCATGTGTTGCGAACGCCTTCATCGGATCGGTGAGGGCGTTTTCTTTTCGAAGTCCGCCATCTCGTGTCGGTATTCCGCCAAAAAATGGCGGGGTTCCGACGTGATGTG
>NZ_BCQG01000001.1 GCF_001544315.1 Geobacillus jurassicus NBRC 107829 | reverse complement strand
CAACGCTATGTGGAATCTCAAAAGAAAAGGGGTGAATCCATGCCCACGATCACACTAAGGCTGGAACTGCACAACCCAACGAAAGTCAAACAAGACATGTATGAACGGATGACAGAAGTGAATACCGCCTTTGCGAATTGGCTGTTGAATCATCCCAAGCTGAATCAAGCGACGAGCAAACTGTTTAAAGAGTTTTCGTCGCAGCGGTTCCCTTCCGCCGTCGTGAATCAAACGATTCGAGAAGTGAAGTCCCAAAAGAAAAAACAAAAGGCAAAGAAGTTCCGAACATTTTGGTGTTGCTTTAACAATCAAAACATAAAGGTGGAAAAGAAAGGAGCGTTCTACACGGTTTCCTTCCCCACACTGGAGAAACGAATTGGCGTGCCTGTCGTCACGCGCCCCTATCAAGAGGCATGGCTGGATCGGCTGATCCATGGAACCGCCAAACAAGGGGCGGCCAAGCTCTACAAAAAGCGAAAGAAATGGTGCTTGGCGATCGCGGTCGCATTTGAAGTCAAGCCGCGGCACGAAACAAAGGTGATGGGGGTTGACGTTGGGCTTCGCTATATCGCCGTTGCCAGCGTGGGAACGAAATCGTGGTTTTTCAAAGGGAGCCAATGCGCCTTTGTGCGCCGACGATATGCGGCTTTGCGGCGAACGTTGGGCAAAGCCAAGAAGCTTCATATGATTCGCAAAATCGGCCGTAAAGAGTCCCGCTGGATGAAGGATATGAACCATAAAATCAGCCGTCAAATCGTCCGTTTTGCCCTTGCCAACGGTGTTGGCGTGATTCGGATGGAAGATTTGGCGGGGATTCGGAAACGAGCCGCTTCGGCCAAAGAAGCAGGACGAAATCTTCATTCGTGGGCGTTCCATCAACTGCAAACGATGATTGCCTACAAAGCCGAAATGGCGGGCATTCGGGTCGAGTGGGTGAATCCCACCTACACCAGTCAAACTTGTCGTTGTGGCTATCGAGATAAAGGAAACCGGAACGGCATCCACTTCCGATGCCAAAAGTGCGGATACACCATCCACGCCGACTTGAATGGCGCGATCAACATCGCCAAAGCGATTTCGGGCTTCGCCGCCTAACCTAGCGCACTGGTCACAGGTGCGCCGCCCATTGGGGTACATCTTAACCCGATGGGACGGGGTGATGACACACCCCTGAACTTGGGCGTTGTCTGAACCAGAAATGGATGAGGACGCGAACGACCCAAGAATCCCACGCCCTTTAGGCGTGTGGAGTGTCAAGTCGAATGCCATGACAACCATACGTTTTGGGATAAGATGGAGGCGGCCAACAATGATGAGCCGGAATGGCTCCGGCGGAAGCGGCAAAAACTGGCGACGGCGATCGTTCTGTTGGCGCAAGGCATTCCGTTTTTGCACAGCGGCCAAGAGTTTTATCGGACGAAAGGCGGCGATGGGAACAGCTATCGGTCGCCTGATGCGGTCAACCAGCTCGATTGGGGGCGGAAAAGCCGCTATGAAGACGACGTCCGATATGTTCAAGGGTTGATCGCCCTTCGCCGCGCGCATGGCGCATTTCGTCTCGCGACGGAAGCGGAAGTGTTGCGCCACTTGACGTTTCTTGAGCCGCTGCCGCCGTCGGTCATCGCCTACCGATTGCATGATGTCGCCGTATATGGGCCATGGGATGAGATCATCGTCATTCATCATAACGAAGAAAAAAAAAGAGGCCATCCACCTTCCAGACGAACGGGAATGGGACATCGTATGCGACGGGCAGCGGAGCGGAGCGGCGCCGTTTCGCCGAGTGAGCGACAGGCTTGAGCTTGACGGCATCGGCACATGGGTGCTCGTCCAGCCTGCGGGGTAATCGCTCAGACAGCGTGCCGGAATCGTCTCAAGGCTTGCAGAGGAGCGGTGGTTATCGCTCTGATGAAACATGCCGCCGTTGAGACGAAACGGGAAAGGGCGGCCGACCGGAGTGGGAGCCGCGGGGCGCTTCCGCTTTGGCAGTTTTAAGCAAGGCGTTTGCTGAGAAAAATGTTTGCATGCCGGAGCGGTATTTCAGTATAATACAAGTAAAACGGACGGAGGAAGGACGCGGCATGGCCGTCCTTTTTATTTGGGCGCGAGAAGCAAACGGAGACGTTTCTATTTTTAAGTCGCAGGTGAACACGCTTTGGAACAGTTACTAGGTAAGGAGTGGGAGATCACTCCCGCTGGCGGCGCTACAGGGGATGCGTATTTTGCGGAATATGAAGGGAAGAGATTGTTTTTAAAGCGGAATTCTTCTCCGTTTCTTGCTGTATTGTCGGCTGAGGGCATCGTCCCGAAGCTCGTATGGACGAAGCGGCTCGAAAACGGCGATGTATTTACGGCTCAGCAATGGCTGAACGGCCGGGAGCTGAAGCCGTGGGAGATGGGAAGCGAGCAAGTGGCGGCGCTTTTGCGGAAAATCCATCGCTCCAAGGAGCTTGTGACGATGCTGAAGCGGCTTGGCAAATCTCCGCTGCGCGCGAAGAAGATGCTCGCTGCGCTCGCTGAGCAACAGCGGCGCCATCCGGACGGCGGTTCTGTCGTCTGTCAGGCGCTTGACTGGCTTGAACAGCATGTTTCGTCATTGCCGGATGACGAGTACGTTGTCTGCCACTGTGACATCAATCATAACAATTGGCTGCTTGCCGACGATGGCACGTTGTACTTGATCGATTGGGACGGGGCGGTGATCGCCGATCCGGCGATCGATATCGGCATGCTGCTTCATCTGTACATTCCGCGCGCCGAATGGAAGGCGTGGCTCGACCAGTACGGATGGGCATGGAGCGAAGAGCTTGGCCTCCGCCTAAAGTGGTATACGATCGCTCATACGCTGCACTCGTTGTTTTGGCCGAAAGGGAAGGACGGCCAAAAAGAAAAGGAGCAGTCGCTTCGGTTATTGGAACGGGTCATCACCGAGCACTGACAACGGCCTGCCCCGCTTCTGTCGAAAGGGGCGAAACGCCGGCGGTGCTCAACCGGCGGCCGCCGTTGTCCCGATCATCGTCTTTGGCCGGGAAGACGTGGTGGAAGCGTGAAAGCGGGGAGGGTCAAGCCAGCTCGTTCACCCAATCGGCGAGCTGGCTTTGGTGAGCGGAAATATGAGCGTTTAAGTCAGCGCTGTATTTTCCGCCTTGGCCGTAGGCGTAAATGTTTGGAAGGATTTGTTTGACATGGCCGCTCACCTCGTTGTTAGCGAGCAGCGACTTGACAAGCCGTTCAATTTGTTCGCATTCGGACACCGTCCCGCAGCAATCGAGCTGATGTTCGGATAAAATGTCGCGGAGCACGGTCAATTGATGGTTATAGTCGAGCGGCATGCTGGTCACCATCCTTTCGCAAAGCTGTACGGTTTTATGATGCCCGGATCGAGCCGAGTTTATTATTCTAAACCGAGAAGACCCCTATTTCCACGCGTGAGCGTAAGCGGGAGAGCGTTCAAGCCCGGGCGTTTTTCCGCTTTTGGCGGCGTTTGCTTCTTAGTTGCAAGTATGGCATCGTCAAACCAACAAACGGAAACGAGGCAGAGGTGTCGATATGCGTTTGCGCAACAAACCGTGGGCGAAAGACAAAATCGCCGCTTATCCGCAATATGTCATCCCCGATCCAGGAACAAAGCGCGGGCGATGGCGCGAACTGTTCGGCAACGACCGGCCGATCCATGTCGAGATCGGGACGGGGAAAGGGAAATTTATCACCGAAATGGGGCGTCTCCATCCGGATGTTAATTTTATCGGCATCGAGCTGTACCCAAGTGTGCTGGTGTCGGCGCTTGACAAACTGATCGAAAGCGAGCTCTCGAACGTCAAGCTGTTGAACGCCAACGCGAAAGATCTCACCGCGTTTTTTGCCGACGGAGAAGTGTCGCGCATTTATTTGAACTTTTCCGACCCATGGCCGAAAAAGCGGCACGAAAAGCGGCGGCTGACGCATCGGGGCTTTTTGGCGCTCTATGATCGCGTTTTGTCCGACGACGGAGACCTCCATTTCAAAACGGACAATCAATCGTTTTTCGAATACTCGCTTGTCAGCTTGTCGCAGTACGGATTTGTGCTCGCGTCGGTCCAGCTCGACTTGCATCAAAGCGGCATCACGGACAATGTCATGACCGAGTACGAAGAAAAGTTTTCCGCCAAAGGCAACCGCATTTACCGCTGCGAGGCGGTGCGCCCGCCGCGGCGCCCGTCATAGGCCCGAACCGATTGGTCGGGTCTTTTTCTATTTCCGGTTGATGGAGAAAATGGTACACTAGTGGAGAGGGGGAGATGGAAATGGAACAGTTGCGAATCGGACAAGTCACATTGACATGGCTGCAGGGTGGGGTCACCCATCTTGACGGCGGAGCGATGTTCGGCGTCGTGCCGAAGCCGCTTTGGTCAAAAAAATATCCGCCCAACGACCAAAATCAAATCGAGCTGCGCACGGATCCGATTTTGGTCGAGACAGGCGGCAAACGGCTGCTCATTGAATCCGGCATCGGCAACGGCAAGCTGACCGATAAGCAAAAGCGCAATTTCGGCGTCACGGAAGAATCGGCGCTTGATGAATCGCTCGCCAAGCTCGGGCTGACGCGGCGCGACATCGACATCGTCATCATGACCCATTTGCATTTTGACCATGCGTGCGGATTGACCGTTTGGGAAGACGGGCGGCTTGTGCCGGCGTTTCCGCGCGCGTCGATCATCACGTCGGACATCGAGTGGGAGGAAATGCGCCATCCGAACATTCGCTCGCGCAATACGTATTGGAAAGAAAATTGGGAGCCGATCGCTGATCAAGTCGTTCCGTTTACGAAAGAAATCGAGGTCGTCTCCGGCATTCGCCTGATACATACCGGCGGGCATAGCGCCGGGCATGCGATCGTGCTGATCGAATCAGAAGGGGAGATGGCCATTCATCTTGGCGATTTGCTCGGCACGCACGCCCATCAAAACGTCCTTTGGGTGATGGCGTACGACGATTACCCGATGGATTCGATTTTTGCCAAACAGCGATGGCTCCCGTACGGCATGGAGCGAAACGCGTGGTTTACGTTTTACCATGACGCCTACTACCGGGCCGTCAAATGGCAGGTGGACGGGACGATGACTGCCGCCGTGAAGCGGGAGCGGCCGCCGCTATAATGGTTTGGTTTCGATGATGGCGCCGGTGTAGGCATTCACGAAAAACTCGTCATCTCTGTCGTGGCGGCAGACGCCGCCGCGGTACACGGTGTACGTCAACCCGTCTTTCTCATACCGCTCCGGGGCGGACTGAATCCAGGAACCGCGGATGGCGCGCGAACCGCCGAGCGCGGCTTTCGCCATCGCCAACGCTTTTTCCGGGGCAAGAAGCGGCGGTTTGGAAGCGGAGCGGATGGCATAGATGGCGGCCGCGCCGACGGCGGCGCCAATGAGCCATTTTTTCAAAAACATGAATCGTTCCCTCCTTGCTTCTGTCGCTATCGTTTAGTATAGCCGACTTTGGTGGAAGATGTTAAGGGGAACGGAGCGAACCGAAACGGAGCCAGAAACAGAAAGGAAGACCGATGATGAATGAGGAAACGATGCAATTGTTCCAAACGTTGACCGAGCTTCCGGGAGCGCCGGGCTATGAACATCCGGTGCGGCAGTTTATGCGCCAAGAGCTGGCCAAATACGCCGATGACATCGTGCAAGACCGCCTCGGCAGCCTTTTCGGCGTCAAACGCGGCGATGAGGCGGGCCCGACGGTGATGGTCGCCGGACATATGGATGAGGTCGGGTTTATAGTGACGGCGATCACCGACAACGGCATGATTCGTTTTCAGCCGCTAGGCGGCTGGTGGGATCAAGTGCTCGTCGCCCAGCGCGTGCAAATCATCACGAACGACGGGCCGGTCATCGGCGTCGTCGGTTCGATCCCGCCGCATTTGCTCGACGAGGAGCAGCGCAAGAAACCGATCGAGATCAAGAACATGTTGATCGACATCGGTGCAGAAAGCCGTGAAGATGCCGAACGAGTCGGCATTCGCCCGGGCCAGCCGATCGTGCCGGTCAGCCCGTTTACTTTGCTTGCCAACGGAAAAACCGTGATGGCAAAAGCGTGGGACAATCGGTTTGGATGCGGGTTGGCGATTGAGCTGCTGAAGGAACTGCAAGACGCAATGTTGCCGAACGTGCTGTACGCCGGGGCGACCGTGCAGGAGGAGGTCGGGCTGCGCGGGGCCCAGACGGCGGCCGCGATGATTGATCCGGACATCTTTTTCGCCCTCGAAGCAAGCCCGGCGAATGACATGTCCGGCGACAAGCAGGCGTTTGGCAAGATCGGCAAAGGGGCGCTCATCCGTTTGTACGACCGGACGATGATTACGCACCGCGGCATGCGCGAATTTGTGCTTGATACGGCGGAGACGATCGGCGTGCCGTACCAGTTTTTCATTTCCCCAGGCGGCGGGACGGACGCCGGCCGCGTTCATATCGCCAACCGCGGCGTGCCGTCGGCGGTGATCGGCATTTGCGCCCGCTATATCCATACGCACGCTTCGATCATCCATGTCGACGATTACGCGGCGGCCAAACAGCTCATCGTCGAGCTGGTTAAACGGTGCGACCGGGCGACGGTCGAGACGATTCGCCAAAACAGCTGAGGAGAAGCGAACGCTTCTCCTTTTCCATGACAAGGAGGGCGGATGATGAAAACGATTGCGGTCGGAACGAAAAACGAAGCGAAAGTCGCCGCCGTTCGGTCTGTGTTCGGGGAGGATTGCCGCCTTGTCGCGCTTGACGTGCCTTCGGGCGTTTCCGCGCAGCCGCTGTCGGATGAGGAGACGCGGCTTGGCGCCATCCAGCGCGCCCAACGAGCGCTCGAAGCGGCGGAGGCGGACATCGGCATCGGATTGGAAGGCGGCGTGATGAAGATCGACGGGCGATGGTGGCTGTGCAACTGGGGGGCGCTCGTTGACCGAAACGGAGTCGTTGTTGCCGCCAGCGGCGCCCGCCTCGTGTTGCCGCCGGATGTCGGCGCCGGGCTGGAGGCAGGGAGAGAGCTTGGCGACGTGATGGAAGAGTACACTGGGCGGCGGAACATCCGCAGGAAAGAAGGCGCGGTCGGCGTGTTGACGAACGGGCGCGTCGACCGTTCGGCGATGTTTTCCCATATCGTTCAGCTTTTGGCCGGCCAATATGAATTTTTTTGTCAAAATGGGTCGTTCAAGGTATGATAAATAAGGAACGGCTGGCAAAGCGGCAGAGGCAGCGCCAAACGTTCTATGAAAAACGCCGCATGAGCATCGTAGGGCATTTTCGGAGCCGGATTCGCCCTTGAACCAGCACCCGCCAAAAGGTGTGAAAGGGAAGGCAAGGGCGTCGGCAGAGCAAGGAGGAAAACGATGGACAGCCGGCAAATGTATGAGAAGATCAAACAACGTCTCGCGGCCCATCCGCACTGGACGTTTCGCTTTGACGCCAAGCAGGAAGCGATGCGCGTGGAAGACCGGCGCACGAAGAAAGGAGTTACGATCTCGCTTCCCGGCGTGATTGCCAAATGGCACGAACAAAAAGATGAGGCCGTGCACGAAGTCGTTTATTATGTAGAGGAAACGCTGAAAACGATGGAAGAAGAGGCCGCGCTTTCCGGGAACGAACGGAACATTTATCCTGTCATTCGCTCGGCGTCGTTTCCGACGGAGACGAGAGAGGGCGTTCTGTTGTTGTACGATGATCATACAGCGGAAACGCGCATTTACTACGCGCTTGATCTAGGCAAAACGTATCGACTGATTGACGAGCGGATGCTCGAGAAAGAACAATGGAGCCGCGAGCGGGTGAAGGAAATTGCCCGCTTCAACGTCCGGTCGCTGCCGACGCCGGTGAAAGAGGACCGGGTGGCGGACAACGTGTTTTATTTTGTGAACACCAACGATGGGTATGATGCGAGCCGCATCTTAAATGAGTCGTTTTTGGCCGATATGCGGGCGCGCATTGAAGGAACGATGGCGATGGCCGTCCCGCATCAAGATGTGCTCATTATCGCCGATGTGCGCAACGACGTCGGCTATGATGTGCTCGCGCAAATGACGATGAGCTTTTTTGCCGGCGGCCGCGTGCCGATCACGGCGCTGTCGTTTTTATACGAAAACGGGAAACTTGAACCGATTTTCATTTTAGGAAAAAAACAGAGAACATAGCGGCAAGGAGGAATGAAGCGATGAACGTGTTTTACAACCGAGAAGGGGTCGGCGACGTGTTGCTTGTATCGCTGAAACCGGTGGCGGATGAGGAACGGACGTTTGTCAGACAAGGCGATGTCGTCCGCATCATTTCTGAACGCAGTGGAGAAACCGTCGGCTATAACATTTTTTCCGCGTCTTTGTACTATCCGTTTTCCGGCAACGGTCCGCTGGAAGTGAATGAGGAGCTCGTCGGCGTCATCAATGACATTTTGGCGAAAAACGGCTTTGACGAACGAATCGAAGCCGACTTGTCGCCGAAATTTGTCGTCGGATATGTCAAAGAAAAAATGAAACACCCAAACGCCGATAAACTGAGCGTCTGCCAAGTCGATGTCGGCGATGAGGTGCTGCAAATCGTCTGCGGAGCGCCGAACGTCGCCGAAGGGCAAAAAGTCGTCGTCGCCAAAATCGGCGCCGTCATGCCAAGCGGCCTCGTCATTCAAGAAAGCGAGCTGCGCGGCGTCGCCTCACGCGGCATGATTTGTTCGGCGCGCGAGCTCGGGCTGCCGAACGCCCCGCAGGAGAAAGGAATTCTTGTGCTATCCGACGAGTATGAGGTCGGCCAGCCGTTCGTCTTTTGACGTTCCAACGGGCGGTGCAGACGGTTTCCGCCTGTTTTTTCGTCACTGGAACGAAGCCAGTGGCGTTTTTTTCCGACCATGAAGGCAAAGAAAGAGTGAAGTGATGGATGAAATTTTGGAAACGATGGCTTCGTTTTCTCACGAGCGAGGAGGAAGAGGAAGGGAACGAACAGCGGACGAACTCCCCTCTGTCGGCTGGCATGTCCGAGCGCGGCGAGGCGCGCGTCATCTACCAATATCCGCAAGGCCGCTTTCGCTTTCCGTTGATTCCGGATGACGAGCTGGTGGAAGAGGGGGAAAGGCCGAGACGGGCGAAAAGCGAGGAATCCGGGCCGCTGCCGAATCGGCGCCCGTCGGCTGGCGCCGCAAAGGTGACGGCGGAAAAAAGGCCGTTCCGCCCATCCGATGTGCCATCCCCGATTTTTGGATATGATCGAAATCGGGGGAAACAGCGGCAACGAGTGGATGAAATCGAGCCGACCGGTGCAGTGGATGCAGAGAGCCAGTGCGGCGGGGCGGTTCGGGAAGAGGCCGTCCGTTGCGAAGCGACATGGCGAGACGTGCGAGAGGACACGGAAAACTGGGCGGCTGAACCGCCAAAAGAAGAAGAGTCTTTGGCCAAGCGGACAGAGGCATGGAGCGAAGAAGATGATGACGCGAGTGGAGCGATGTCCGCGGCTGTTGTGGAGACGGAAGGAAAAGATGGGCTTGCGCCGGCGGCCGGACAGGAGGAAAGCCGCGCCGAGGCGAATGAAGAAAAAGAGCAGGAGCTGGACGAACGAGGCAAAGAACGCGCGCCGCACGAGACAGACGGCGGCTTGGAGAGCGAAGGACGAGGAGTGCCGTCACAGAAGAGGAATGGAGACGGAGAGAGTGCTTCTTCGACAGAACGGCGGGAGACGACCCCGGATCGCGAAATCCGTCACTCGGCGGCGCAAGCCGGCCGGGAGGAGGTTTCCCGCCCCGAACGAACGCGCATCCCGTATAATGTGATCATGTTAAAGCAAGATTGGCGCAAGCTGGAAGAAAAAGCGGCGAATCGATCAAACGGCTATGTACGGCCGCCATTGGCGCTTCTGGAACCGCCCGAGAAAGCGGCCGAACGCGACGAGCAGTGGCTTCGCGACCAATGCCAGCGTTTGGACCGGACGTTTGTGAGCTTCCATATCGGCGCCAAAGTCGTCGAGGCGACGCAAGGACCGACGGTGACGCGGTTTGAAGTGCAGCCGGATTTAGGGGTGAAAGTGAGCAAGATTACGAGTTTAATCGATGATATCAAACTCAGTCTGGCGGCGAAAGATATTCGCATGGAAGCGCCGATCCCGGGAAAACGGACGATCGGCATTGAAGTGCCGAACCGAACGAGCCGTCCGGTGCGTCTAAGGGAAATTTTAGAAAGCCAAGCGTTCCGCGAAAGCCGGTCGCCGCTTACCGTGGCGCTCGGGCTTGACATCAGCGGAGCGCCGGTTGTGACCGACATCCGAAAAATGCCGCACGGGCTGATCGCCGGGGCGACCGGGTCGGGAAAAAGCGTATGCATGAACGCGATGCTCGTCAGCATGTTGTATAAAGCAGCTCCGCACGAAGTGAAATGGCTGCTCATTGATCCAAAAATGGTCGAACTGGCGCCGTACAACGGGCTGCCGCATTTGCTCAGCCCTGTGATCACCGAGGCGAAGGCGGCTGCGGGGGCGCTCAAGTGGGCGGTCGGTGAAATGGAACGGCGGTATGAACAGTTTGTCCACGCCGGTGTGCGCGATATCGAAAAATATAACGACCATCTTCGTGAACGCGGGAGCAGTGAGCCGCCGCTGCCGTACATCGTCATCGTCATTGACGAGCTTGCCGACCTGATGATGGCTGCTCCAGCCGATGTTGAAGAATCGATTTGTCGGCTGGCGCAAAAGGCGCGGGCGTGCGGCATCCATTTGTTGATCGCGACGCAGCGGCCGTCGGTCGATGTTCTCACGGGATTGATCAAGGCGAACATTCCGACGCGCATCGCCTTTTCCGTTTCGTCTCAAGTCGATTCGCGCACCATTTTGGATGTAAACGGCGCTGAACGGCTGCTTGGGCGCGGCGATATGCTGTTTTTGGAAAATGGTTCGGCCAAGCCGGTGCGGCTGCAAGGGTGCTTCATTTCCGATGAAGAAATCGAGCGGGTGGCAGCGCATGTGAAAGCAGAGCAAGGCCCATCCTATCTGTTTGATCCGGACGATTTCCGACAAACGGGGGCGTTTGGCGGCGAGGATGATGAACTGTTCGAGGAAGCGTGCCGGTTTGTCATCGCCCAAGGGGGAGCGTCCACCTCGAGCCTGCAGCGCCATTTCCGCATCGGCTACAACCGCGCCGCTCGGCTGATTGAGATGATGGAGCAGCGAGGACTGATTTCGGAAGCGCGCGGCAGCAAACCGCGTGATGTGTTGATGAGCGAGGACGAGTGGGAGCGCTGGCGCGGGCAGAACAGCTGAGGGCGGGCGGCCTCCTTTGGGCAGGCGGTAGTGTTTTGCCTCCTCACGTGCTATAATGGGGAAATGAACGGTGCACCGCAATGGGAGAAATGGCAAAACGAGATGGATATCATATACTGTCTTACAGAGAGATGATGGTTGGAGGGCTTAGCGATGACAGCTTACCATTTTGTAGGCATTAAAGGCACAGGGATGAGCGCGCTCGCGCAAGTGCTTCATGACCTTGGCTATACGGTGCAAGGGTCGGATGTAGAGAAATGGTTTTTCACGCAAAAGGCGCTTGAAGAGCGGGGGATCCCGGTGCTGCCTTTTTCGAAAGACAATATCCGCCCAGGCTATACGGTCATTGCCGGCAATGCGTTTGCCGATACGCATGAGGAAATCGAGGCGGCCCGTCAACTCGGCGTTCCCGTCATTCGTTACCATCGCTTTTTAGGAGAGTTGGCTGGCCGATTTACAAGCATCGCGGTGACCGGTTCGCATGGAAAAACGACGACGACGGGGCTGCTTGCCCACGTGATGCAAGGAGCCCATCCAACGTCCTATTTGATCGGAGACGGCACAGGAAAAGGGGAGCCAGGAAGCAAATACTTTGTGTTTGAAGCGTGTGAATACCGCCGGCACTTCCTTTCCTACTTTCCAGATTATGCGATCATGACAAATATTGACTTTGATCACCCGGATTATTTTGCCAATGTCGATGATGTATTTTCCGCTTTCCAGCAAATGGCGCATCAAGTGAAAAAAGCGATCGTCGCCTGCGGGGATGATCCGTATTTGCCGAACATTCAAGCGAAAGTGCCGATTTTGTTTTATGGATTCGGGGAGGACAACGATTTTCAGGCGCGCAATGTCGTCAAGACGACGGAAGGGATGGCGTTTGATGTGTTCGTGCGCAACACATTTTTTGCCTCGTTTGCCATTCCGCGCTTTGGCGCTCATAACGTGTTGAATGCTATGGCCGTCGTCGCCCTCTGCCACTACGAAGGGGTGGATGCGGGCACGATCGCCAAGCGGCTGCAAACGTTCCAAGGGGTGAAGCGCCGCTTCAGTGAAAAAACGGTCGGCCGCCAAGTGCTGATCGATGATTATGCCCATCACCCACGCGAAATTACGGCGACGTTGGAGGCGGCAAGGCAAAAATATCCGGGCCGTGAAGTGGTGGCGATTTTTCAGCCGCATACGTATACACGGACACAGACGTTTTTGCGCGAGTTTGCCGAAAGTTTGCAGCAGGCGGACCACGTGTATTTGTGCGACATTTTCGGTTCGGCGCGCGAGCATGAAGGCAAATTGTCGATCCGTGACTTGCAGGCGCAAATCCCGCGTTCCCAGCTGCTCGAGGAACAAAACGTATCCATGTTGAAGCGGCATCAAGATGCGGTGTTGGTGTTCATGGGCGCCGGCGACATTCAAAAGTTTCAGCAGGCGTACGAACGGGCCGTTCTTTCCGCCTGACGGCCGACACGGAACGGGCCGCGGTGAAGATGGCCCGTTTTTTCCTATTTTCAAAAAGCAGGAAGAAACGTTTTCAATGTCGAAGTTTGAATGCAGAAAAAGATGGGTACAAAGGGAATGAAACGTTCGAATGGGCAAGGAGGAAATCCGGTGGAATGGCTTTTGTATGGAAGCGTTGCCCTCATCGCGCTTGCTTTTTTGCTGCTTGTCGTTTACATAGCCAGGACGCTCGTCGTTTTGCAGGAAACGCTGCGCCGGCTGGCGGCGGCGATCAGCCATGCCGATGAACAAGTGCAAACAGTGGCGAAAGAAGTGCATGAGCTTCTCCGCGTGGCCAACGGCATTGCTTTCGATGTGCAAAAAAAAGCAGAAAAGCTGGATGGCGCCGTCGAGGCGGTCGGGGAGATCGGCGGCACGGTCCGCACGCTCAACCGTGCGCTTCGGCAAGCGGCTGCCGCTCTATCGGCCAGGGCGAGCCGAGGACAGGAAAAATGGATGAAGGTGCTGCGCTGGACAAATGTTTTGCTCGATATATGGGAAAAATGGAGAGAAAGAGAACGATTGCATCCAAAGGAGGGAATGCCAAGTGGCAAAAAATAACGGTGGATTTTTGCTTGGAGCGCTTGTCGGCGGCATCGCCGGCGCGGCTGCTGCGCTGTTTTTGACGAGCGAAAAAGGGCGGAAATGGCTGGCTGAATGGAACAACGATGAAACGTGGGAGCCGGTGAAAACAACGGCTGCCGAATGGTTGGAAACGGCGAAAGAGAAAACAAAGGAAATCGCCAGCTTCATTCCGCTGAAAACAGACGAGGCGCCATCCGGCAGGGAAGATGCTGGGGAAGAAACCGAGAAGGCGACGATTCCGATTCCGCCTTCAGCCGGCCCAGCCGACCGGGAAACGCTGCAAAAGCTGCTTGAGGAGGCGGAAGCGGCGTTGGATGATGCCGAGCAAAATCTATCCCCTCGAAAAGAAACGGAGTGAGGAGGATGGGAATGGAGAAGCTGGAGACGATCGAACAGTTTGAACGCGTCATGAACGAAACGGAGCGGTTTTTGTTCATCAAGCATAGCCTCACCTGCCCGATCAGCCAAGCGGCGTTTCGCGAGTGTGAGAAGTTTGCGGCCGATCATCCGGAGCTGGCGGTATATTGCCTGTATGTGCAAGAGGCGCGGCCGCTCTCAACCTATATCGCCGAAACGACCGGGGTGAAACACGAGTCGCCGCAAGTGCTGCTGTTTGAAAACGGCAGCGTCGTCTGGCATGCTTCCCATTGGCGCATTACGTACGACGCGCTCTCGGAGCATGTCGGCGCCTGACCGCCCGCCTGCGGCCGCGGGCGTTTTCTCATCCATTAGTACTTTATCGCTTAAAAGCGTTTAATCAAAAAAGCAAATTTTTCGTGACAACGATAGCTCCATCGATTATAATAAACACTAATTAAACGACTTCGTTCTCCAAGACGGGGGCGCAGCTTGCCGGCGGCCGGCAAGAGGCGAAAACAATGCATTACATTCGGCGAAAGGATGAGGAAAGCATGAGCAATGAGAGATTAGATGAGCTGCGGGCGCGAGTCGATGAGATCAACTTGCAGCTGTTGAAGCTGATCAATGAACGGGGGCGGCTCGTTCAGGAGATTGGAAAAATTAAAGAAGCGCAAGGGACGCACCGCTATGACCCGGTGCGCGAGCGGAAAATGCTCGACCTCATTTCCGAGCATAACGACGGGCCGTTTGAAACGTCGACGTTGCAGCACATTTTCAAGGAAATTTTTAAAGCAGCGCTCGAGCTGCAGGAAGATGACCACCGCAAGGCGCTCCTTGTCTCGCGGAAAAAGCATCCGGAAAACACGATTGTCGAAGTGAAGGGCGAGCGGATCGGCGACGGCAACCAATATTTTGTCATGGGTCCGTGCGCGGTCGAAAGCTATGAACAAGTGGCCGCGGTCGCGGAAGCGGTGAAAAAGCAAGGCATTAAGCTGCTGCGCGGCGGCGCCTACAAACCGCGCACATCGCCGTACGATTTCCAAGGGCTCGGCGTGGAAGGGCTGAAAATTTTGAAACGGATCGCCGATGAGTTTGATTTGGCGGTCATCAGTGAAATCGTCACGCCGGCGGACATTGAAATCGCCTTGGACTACATTGACGTCATCCAAATCGGCGCGCGCAACATGCAAAACTTTGAACTGCTGAAAGCGGCGGGCCAAGTGAATAAGCCGATTTTGCTGAAGCGCGGCTTGGCGGCGACGATCGAAGAATTCATCAACGCTGCCGAGTACATCATGTCGCAAGGAAACGGGCAGATCATTTTGTGCGAACGCGGCATCCGCACGTATGAGCGGGCGACGCGCAATACGCTTGACATTTCGGCGGTGCCGATCTTAAAGAAAGAAACGCATTTGCCGGTGTTCGTCGATGTCACCCATTCAACAGGACGGCGCGATTTGCTCATTCCGTGCGCCAAAGCGGCCTTGGCGATCGGCGCCGACGGCGTCATGGCCGAAGTGCACCCGGATCCGGCCGTCGCCTTGTCCGACTCGGCCCAGCAAATGGATATCGCCCAATTCAACGAGTTTATGGAAGAAGTGCGCGCGTTCCAACGTCAGTTTGTTCAGGCGTAAGACGATCCCCTCGGTTGTTGCCCGAGGGGATTTTTTGATGAGATGGCGAGTGTTGGGGCAAACTACCCGTGAACGGTTTGTGAACAAACCGGCAAAACGGTTGCGATTTCGTTGCGAGTTGGCGATAATGTATCGTATGATAGTTGTACATACATTCGGAATTCACCGGTTACCGGATCGAGTGAAAAGGAGTGAAACGGAATGACCGTAACGATTTACGATGTGGCGCGGGAGGCGAACGTCTCGATGGCGACCGTCTCGCGCGTTGTCAACGGCAACCCGAACGTCAAACCGTCGACGAGAAAAAAAGTATTGGAAGCCATCGAGCGGCTTGGCTATCGCCCAAACGCAGTGGCGCGGGGACTGGCCAGCAAAAAAACGACGACGGTCGGGGTGATCATCCCAGATATTTCGAGCATTTTCTTCGCCGAATTGGCGCGCGGCATTGAAGACATCGCCACGATGTACAAATACAACATCATTTTGAGCAACTCCGATCAAAACAAGGAAAAAGAGCTGCATTTGCTCAATACGATGCTTGCCAAGCAAGTGGACGGCATTTTGTTTATGGGCGGGACGATCACCGATGAGCACGTCGCTGAGTTTCAAAAGTCGTCGGTGCCGATCGTGCTTGCGGCGACGATTGGACCGAATGAGATTCCCTCGGTCAACATCGACTACGAGCAGGCGGCGTTTGAGGCCGTGACGTATTTGCTGGAAAAAGGAAACCGCCGCGTTGTCTATGTGACCGGTCCGACCGACGACCCGATCAACCAGCGGAAGTTGGCTGGCTACCGGCGAGCGCTGGCCGAGCACGGAGCGCCGTATGAAGAAGAGTTCGTCATTGAGGGCGACAACTCTTATGACTCCGGTTTGGAAGCGTACGAGAAAATGGCTGAGCTCGCCGAACGGCCGACTGCGGTGTTTGCCGGAACGGACGAAATGGCGCTCGGCATCATCCATAGCGCCCAAGACCACAGTGTGCGCGTGCCGGATGAGTTGGAAGTCGTCGGCTTTGACAACACAAGGCTGGCGACGATGGTGCGGCCGCGGCTGACGACCGTCGTGCAGCCGATGTATGATATCGGGGCGGTGGCGATGCGGCTGCTCACGAAATATATGAACAAAGAACAAGTCGACAACCATATCGTTGTCTTGCCGCATCGGCTTGAGGTGCGGGAGTCGACAAAATAAGTGAAAAAAGGGCTGGCCTCAAAATGGGGCCAGTCCTTTTTCTTGCCTGCTTCGCTCCATTTTTTTAACGGCGGAAAGCGCCTTGTTTTCGGTGAAACGACCGTTGGACAGGGGAACGGTGCGGCCGGCTCCGGAAACGTAGGAATTTCCATGTTTGACGCAAGGAAGCGGGGAAAAGATCAAGTCCCCGCCCGACGTTGGCTGCGAATGAAATACAACGCTTTTTCCACCGTCTGCGCGTTTTTTTCGCTGATTTCCGCCTTGCGCGGGATCGGCGGATACAAGTTGTCTGGGTCGTCCCACTCAAGCGGCAGCGTGACGGGTGAAAGCGGTTGCCATCGTTGGCGCCAATCATCTGGCAACGGGCCGGACACATCGGCTTGTCCCGTCATCTCGAGCCAAAGGAGCGCCCACGCCCGCGGCACGACGCGCCAGATGTCATAGCCGCCGCCGCCGACGGCGATCCAGCGCCCGTTGCAATATTCATGCGCGATTTGGTGCGCGAGTTTGGGAATGATGCGGTACGTTTTCATCGTCACCGACAAATGGGTGAGCGGGTCGTAATAGTGGGCGTCCACTCCATTTTGCGTTACGATGACATCGGGACGGAAAAAGTCAGCGATCTCTCGGAGCGCGGTCGTGTAGGCATAAAGCCATGACTCATCCTCGGTGAATGCATCGAGCGGGATGTTGAACGAGTATCCATAACCTGCTCCGTGGCCGCGCTCATTGACGTTTCCAGTCCCCGGGAACAGGTAGCGTCCCGTTTCATGAATCGAGAATGTGCAGACGTTCGGATCGTCGTAAAACGCCCATTGCACCCCGTCGCCGTGGTGGGCGTCCGTGTCGACGTACAACACGCGCAGTCCGTATTTCTCCCGGATGTATTGAATGGCGACCGCGCTGTCATTGTAGACGCAAAAACCAGATGCCTTGCCGCGAAAACCGTGGTGCAAGCCGCCGCCAAGGTTGAGCGCATGCTCGGCCGCTCCGGAAAGAACCGCGTCGACAGCGGTGAGCGTGCTGCCGACCAAAAGTGCGCTTGCTTCATGCATGTTCGGAAACACCGGCGTGTCTTCCGTGCCAAGGCCGTAGTTCAGCGCCGCCGCTTCGGACAGCCCGCCGCGCCCGGCCGCTTTCACCGCCTCGATGTATGAGCGGTCGTGAATGAGCGCCAGCTCGTCATCGGTGGCCATGCGCGGAGTGACGATGTGCCGGTCGTCCAAGGCGCCGAGCGTGCGCAACAAATCGTATGTCAGTTTGACCCGCAGCTGATTGAACGGATGGTCGTCATGAAATTTATACTGAAGAAATTGCTCGCTATAGACAAATACGCAGTTTCGGCTCATGACGTAACCCCCGGCAAGTTCGGCCATAGCACGCGATAGCCGGCGTTTTGCAAATCACGGATCAACGGAATCGGGTTCATCGTTTGCACGCGGAACACTAAAATTTTGTAATTCGGATCGCGGTCTGGATAAAGAAGGACGCTGGCGATATTGATATGGCGGCCGCCGATGATGGTCGCTGCTTTGCCGAGCATCCCAGCCTCGTTCGGCACTTTCACCTCGATTTGCGATCCAGGTTGATGAACGCCGGTCAACTCAATGAATGTGCGAAGCAAATCGGTTTGGGTGATGATTCCAACGAGCTTCCCATTGTTTACGATCGGCAGGCAGCCGATTCGATGTTCATAAAAGAGCGCCGCCGCCTCTTCAACAAAATCGAGCGGATGGCCGACGACGACGTCCGTTTTCATCATCGTGCTGACCGGTTTTTGCAAGTCGTCAAGATGTTCGTGAAGATGGAAAATCGATGGGCTGGCATCGCGCAAGTCGCGGTCGGTGACAAGGCCGAGCAAATGCCCTTCATCGTCGACGACCGGAAGATGGCGGATGCGATGATGGCGAAGCAGCTGCAGCGCTTCGGCAATCGTATTGGTAGCGCGCAGTGTGACGACCGGTGTTTTCATCACTTGTTCGACAAGCATCGTTCTCCTCTCCCCTTTGTGCGAGGCATTTAGTACATGTAACGGTTCATAAACCGAAGCCGATCAAACCGTTGAATCGATTCGGCGTCGACCCGTTTGCCGATGCGGACCATCAGGCAGTTTGCCGGGTGGGAGCAAATTTCCGGGTCATCGGTTGCGTACCAGACGAGCCCGCCGGCGTTCATCATTTTCTCCATCACTTTTCGGTACTCCCATACGCTTAGTCCGGTGCCTTTTAGGTCCCAATGCCAATAATATTCCGTGGTAATGATGATATAGTCTTCCATGGCATCGTCCATCATCGAGACGATCAATAAATTTTTTCCGACGCCAAACCCACGGAACTCCGGAATGACTTCAATGGCGCCAAGCTCGATCAAATTTTCCATTTTCCCTTCCGACCAGCGCTCAAGCGGATCGGGATATAAAAACGTGACATAACCGACGATCACCTCGCCGCGGCGGGCAATGATGATCCGCCCTTCCGGCAGCTTGGCGATCTCAATCAACGCTTTGTGCTGTTTGGCAGGTTGGCGGAAGGAAGTTAGGTCATGGTGGAATTCGTAGCTGGCCAACGCTTCCGGCGTCACCGGCCCTTCGATGAGAAGCGTTCCTTTCGGGGTTTTCAGCTCCTTGGCGTTATATGTTTTTTTATGTTCCATTCGGCCACCACCTGAATTGGTCGTTCTTTTACCATTATACATGAAAACATAGTCGGCTGGCGCGGTTCAAAAAAATTTCAAAAAGTGTGGACAAGGAATATTTTAAAAATTGAGAAACTGTTTCGCATCTACTATAATAGAAATGTAATCACTTACATAAGGGGGATCGGAGAATGAAAACGGAACTGCTGCCAGTCGTGCAAGGGGACTACAACTTAAAAAACTATGAAGAAACTTACAAACAGTTTCAATGGTCGGAAGTGGAGAAAGAGTTTTCTTGGCATGAAACGGGACGAGTCAACATGGCATATGAAGCGATCGACCGCCATGCGGAGTCGTTCCGCAAAAATAAAGTGGCGCTTTACTACCGCGATGCTGTGCGGAATGAAAAATATACGTTCAAAGAAATGAAAGAGATGTCCAATAAGGTGGCGAACGTCTTAAAACAGGCGGCTGACATTCAAAAGGGCGACCGCGTGTTTGTGTTTATGCCGCGTTCTCCGGAACTGTACTTTGCCGTGCTTGGGATCATTAAAACCGGCGCCATCGTTGGGCCGCTGTTTGAGGCGTTCATGGAAGGAGCGGTGCGCGACCGCCTCGAAGACAGCGGGGCGAAAGCGATCATTACGACGCCGGAACTGCTGCCGCGCGTGCCGGTCGGCGACTTGCCGGAGCTGAAGTACGTCTTTTTAGTCGGCGACGGCATTGTTGAAGAAGGGCCGTACATCGATTTGAAAAAGCGGATGAATGAGGCAAGCAAGCACTTCGACATCGAATGGGTCGACCGCCAAGACGGCCTAATTTTGCATTATACGTCTGGTTCGACCGGCAAGCCGAAAGGCGTTTTGCACGTCCATAACGCGATGATTCAGCACTATCAAACAGCGAAATGGGTGCTTGACTTAAAAGAGGATGACATCTACTGGTGCACGGCCGACCCGGGGTGGGTGACCGGCACGTCGTACGGCATTTTCGGCCCGTGGCTGTGCGGGGCGTCAAGCGTCATTGTCGGCGGCCGCTTCAGCCCGGACGCTTGGTACCAAACGATCCAAGATTTTGGCGTCACCGTCTGGTACAGCGCGCCGACTGCGTTCCGCATGTTGATGGGCGCGGGCGATGAAGTGGTGAAAAAATACGATTTAAGCTCGCTTCGCCATATTTTGAGCGTCGGCGAGCCGCTCAACCCGGAAGTCATCCGCTGGGGAATGAAAGTGTTCGGCCGCCGCATCCATGATACGTGGTGGATGACGGAAACAGGCGGGCATCTCATTTGCAACTATCCGTGCATGGAAATCAAGCCGGGATCGATGGGGAAACCGATTCCAGGCGTGGAAGCGGCGATCATCGACGACCAAGGAAACGTCCTGCCGCCGTACCGGATGGGCAACTTGGCCATTAAAAAAGGCTGGCCATCGATGATGAAAACGATTTGGAACAACCCGCAAAAATATGAATCGTACTTTATCGGCGACTGGTACGTATCGGGCGACTCGGCTTATATGGATGAAGACGGCTACTTCTGGTTCCAAGGGCGCGTTGACGATGTCATCAACACATCCGGCGAGCGCGTCGGCCCGTTTGAAGTGGAAAGCAAGCTCGTCGAGCATCCAGCCGTTGCCGAAGCCGGCGTCATCGGCAAGCCGGATCCGGTGCGCGGGGAAATCATCAAAGCGTTCATCGCGCTCCGCGAAGGCTATGAGCCGTCCGAAGAATTGAAAGAAGACATCCGCCAGTTCGTCAAAAAAGGGCTCGCCGCCCATGCGGCGCCGCGCGAGATCGAGTTCCGCGACAAGCTTCCGAAAACGCGGAGCGGGAAAATTATGCGCCGCGTCTTAAAAGCGTGGGAGCTCAACTTGCCGACCGGCGACTTGTCAACGATGGAAGACTAAAAACAATCCTAGGCGTCCGGAACGCTCTTGTTCCGGGCGCTTTTGCTTATCGCTGGCTAAAACGTCGGGCTCTTGGCAAAAAAAAAAACGATCCGGGTCGTTTCCCCAGACCGTTTTTAATCATTCACTGCTAGACGGAGAGGAAGAGGGCGGACCGCCATTCTCTTTGTTATCTGAGCCGGCAGGCGGCAGCGAAACGGGATTCGACGGCGCCGATTCCTGTCCGGCGATGTCCACAGCGGTGACGCAATACGTTGCGCCTGGCTGCAATTTGGAAAACGTGGTCGCCTCTCCGGCTTTTACGGTGGCAATGATGCGGCGCGCTCCATTTTCGTTCACTTTATAGACACGGTAGCCGATCACATCCGGCTCGTTATGGCGGTTCCAAATGAGCTGACTGCCGCTCAGGCGGGCCACTGGCGGGGATGGGGGGCGTCCGTTTTCCTTTAATGTGGCCACAACAAACGCGTCGCCAGCCTGCACCTCGCCGTTGATCCCCCAATCGGCGAGCAGCTCTGGATTCACAATGACCTCGCGAGTGACAAACTCTTCCGGAGTCGTTGCAAGCGCCGCATAGCGGCGCCCGCCGATGATGACGAGCCGGCTTTCCATCACTTCCTCGCCGCTTCCTTCCCGCGGCGCAAATTTCGTGTTGTATAAATCGTAGCGGACGAGCCCGGCTTTTTCGCACGCCGCCGACGGGCTGAAGCCGCTCGCGGCGCAATAAGCGCGGCGGACGATGCCGCCCGGCATGAGAAACCGCTTCGGCGGAGCGATGAGCTTCGGATTTTGGTCATAAGCTGCATTCATCAGCTGCGCCCATAACAGCTGGGTGCGCTGGCTGTAGGAAAGCCCTTTGTAGCGAGACTCAAGCGGCGCCGGCTGGTCATAGCCGATCCAAACGCCGAACGTGACGTTGGGATTGACAGCGACAAACCAAGAATCGCGCTTGTCCTGCGATGTCCCCGTTTTGCCGGCCCAGTCGGCGGAAAATTTCAAGTAGCGCGGCACCGATGAGGCCGTTCCGCCGCGAAGCACGTCGCGCATCATATCAATCATCAAGTACGACGTTTGCGGAGAAAACACCGGGACGGGTTTGCTTTCGTGTTCGTAAACGACCTTTCCGTTCTTGTCGACAATCTTCTCAATCATGTAGGCGTCAACGAACGAGCCGTAATTGGCGAACGTCGCATAGGCGTTGACGTTTTCTTCGACCGTGACGCCGATGTGCGTCCCGCCGATCGCCAAAGCCGGATTTGCTTCTTCTTGTTTGGCGACGCTCGTGATCCCCATTTTATGCAAATAGTCGATCGGATGGCGAAATTGGATTCTCATATACGTCCGAATGGCTGGGATGTTGTACGATTGTTGCAACGCATAGCGCGCCGTGACAAGCCCGTGCGTTTTTCCATCGGCGTTTTTCGGCGTATACGAACCGATCGACAGCGGGAGATCAGGAATGATGGTGCCTGGCTGGATGACGCCCATCTCCATCGCTGGTGCGTACACCAAAAGCGGCTTCATCGTTGACCCGTTGGAACGGTGCGCTTGGGTGGCATGGTTCAACTGTTCGCGCTTGTAATCGCGGCCGCCGACGAAACTGATGATTTTTCCGGTTTGGTTTTCGATGAGCATCGCCCCGACTTCGACCGGTTGGCGATGGGCGACCATTTTTCCCGTTTTCTTGTCTTTTGTGTAATACACATTGTCGCTGCCGTAATAGGCGTAACGAGAGGCGATGCGCTGCATCTGCTCATAAATATTCTTGTCGATCGTCGTGTAAATATGGTATCCGCCTTGGCGCAACGCTTTTTCCGCTTCGCTGAGGTAGCGCCGGGAAAGAGCAGAATCGCGCTTCAGCTCTTCCGGCTTATAGCCGTCGCGCTTGGCGAACGTTTCGGCGAGCGCGTCTTTTGCCCGTCTCTCGATTTCCATCGTCAAAAACGGATACCGTTCAAAAGGCGATGGCTTCGGGGCGGCGAAATGCTTCGCCACATCATAGGCAAGCGCTTCCTTGTACTGCCTTTCGGAAATATAGCCGGCCCGTTTCATCCGGTAAAGCACCGTTTTCATCCGCTTCAAGCCCGCCGAGATGTCCGGTTTGACGCTGCCGTCAGCGGCAAACGGGGTGTAGACGAACGGGTTTTGCGGCAGGCCGGCCAAAAACGCCGCTTGTGCGAGATTCAACTCTTTCGCGTTGACGCCAAAAACCCCCTGGGCCGCGGCTTGGATGCCGGCGATGTTGCGCCCCGATGAGCTGCGGCCGAACGGAACGACGTTTAAATATGCCTCTAAAATGTCCTCTTTGGAAAAAAATCGCTCTAGGCGAAGCGAAAGCAGCATTTCCTTCGCTTTTCGCTCAAACGACACCTCGTTCGTCAACATCTGGTTTTTGACGAGCTGCTGCGTAAGCGTGCTCCCTCCGCTTTTGACCGGCGAGTTCGTCAGCTCTTGAAACATGGCGCGGATGACTGCCTTCGGAACGACGCCGTCATGTTCATAGAAATGTTCATCCTCAGTAGCGATCACCGCCTGCACGACATATGGAGAAACGTCGGAAAGGCGCACCGCCTCGCGGTCAAGGTCGGACCGGAACCGCCCTAAATAAACGCCGCCGGCAAAGTACATATGGCTCGTTTCTTCATAACTGTAAATCTCATTTTTCATTTGGTCGAACGAAGGGACTGGCATACCCTTGACCAAAAAGGCAAAATAGCCGGCGCCGGCGCCAATGGCAAAGCAGACGAGGCAGAGTGTGGCGATGAGCAAAATCAAGATGACGTTCCAAACCAAATCGTATGTAAGTGAAAAATAATGCCACGCTTTTTCGAGAGAAAGCCGAAGTTGTTTTTGTTTCATGCCGGGCCCCCTATGCGGTGAATCATTATCTTAAGTATACCATAGGAAGGCGCATCATTTGTGGAATTTTGCCGATTTTTCGCCGCTTATGGCGAAAAACGCAGGAGTTGACAACGGGCATATCGATATGGTAAAAGAGTGTATATAATTTCATACGACAAAGCAAGGACGGGAACAAGTAGCGGCTGTCTCCCTGGTGCAGAGAGCTGGCGGACGGTGCGAGCCAGTCCATAGGCAGGCGCGAATTACCTCCCTGAGCAGCGGTGGCAAACGGTTTTGGTGCCTAGTAGTCACCCGCCGGCCGGCGCCGTTATCCAAATGAGTGGGAAAGCATCAAGCTTTCTAAGTAGGGTGGTACCGCGACGAACACTCGCCCCTTCATGACGGGCGGGTGTTTTCTTTTTCATGACATTCATTCATAGAGAGGTGAAGGACATGGATTTGCTTGCGGAACTGCAATGGCGCGGGCTCGTCAACCAAACGACGGATGAAGACGGGTTGCGCAAGCTGTTGAATGAGGAGCGGGTGACGCTCTACTGCGGGTTTGACCCGACGGCGGACAGTTTGCATATCGGCAACTTGGCCGCCATTTTGACGCTGCGCCGCTTCCAGCAGGCGGGGCACCGGCCGATCGCCCTAGTCGGCGGGGCGACGGGGTTGATCGGCGACCCGAGCGGGAAAAAAAGCGAGCGCACGCTCAATGCCAAAGAAACGGTTGAGGCATGGAGCGCGCGCATTAAAGAGCAGCTCGGCCGCTTTTTAGATTTTGAAGCGGACGGCAATCCGGCAAAAATCGCCAACAACTACGACTGGATCGGGCCGCTTGATGTCATCACGTTTTTGCGCGATGTCGGCAAACATTTCAGCGTCAACTACATGCTGGCGAAAGAGTCGGTGCAGTCGCGCATCGAAACGGGCATTTCGTTTACCGAGTTCAGCTATATGATGCTGCAGGCGTATGACTTCCTGAAGTTGTACGAGACGGAAGGCTGCCGCCTGCAAATCGGCGGGAGCGACCAATGGGGCAACATTACGGCGGGGCTTGAGCTCATTCGCAAAACGAAAGGCGAAGCGCGGGCGTTCGGTTTGACGATCCCGCTTGTGACGAAAGCGGACGGCACGAAATTCGGGAAAACGGAAAGCGGCACGATTTGGCTTGATAAAGAGAAAACGTCGCCGTATGAGTTTTATCAGTTTTGGATCAATACCGATGACCGCGATGTGATCCGTTACTTGAAGTACTTTACATTCCTGTCGAGAGAGGAAATCGAAGCGCTTGAACAAGAGCTTCGTGAGGCGCCGGAGAAGCGGGCGGCGCAAAGAGCGCTGGCCGAGGAAGTGACGAAGCTCGTGCACGGCGAAGAGGCGCTCAGGCAGGCGATCCGCATTTCTGAAGCGCTTTTTAGCGGCGACATTGCCAATTTGACAGCGGCGGAAATTGAGCAAGGGTTCAAAGACGTGCCGGCGTTCGTCCATGAAGGGGGCGACGTTCCGCTCGTCGAGCTGCTCGTTTCTGCCGGCATCTCGCCATCGAAGCGGCAGGCGCGCGAAGATATTCAAAACGGCGCCATTTACGTCAACGGCGAGCGCATCCAAGACGTCGGGGCCGTCTTAACGGCGGAACACCGCCTTGAAGGGCGGTTTACGGTCATCCGCCGAGGCAAGAAAAAATATTATTTGATCCGCTACGCCTAAACAAAAAGATCCGAAATGCATCGGCATTTCGGATCTTTTTGCGCATTAACGCGAGTAGAACTCGACGATGAGCGCTTCGTTGATTTCCGCCGGCAGTTCGGAACGCTCCGGCCAGCGGGTGTACGTTCCTTCCATTTTTTCCGGATCGAACGTCAAGTAGTCCGGAACATAGTTGTTCACTTCAAGCGCTTCTTTGATCACTTGCAAGTTGCGCGATTTTTCGCGAACGGCGATCGTTTGTCCCGGTTTGACGCGGTACGACGGGATGTTGACGCGGCTGCCGTCCACCAAAATGTGGCCGTGCGTCACGAGCTGGCGGGCTTGACGGCGCGTGCGGGCCAACCCTAAACGATAGACGAGGTTGTCCAAGCGCGATTCTAACAAAATCATGAAGTTTTCGCCGTGTTTGCCCGGCATTTTGCCCGCTTCTTCAAACGTTTTGCGGAATTGGCGCTCGTTTACGCCGTACATATGGCGCAGCTTTTGCTTTTCTTGCAGCTGCAAGCCATATTCCGACAATTTCCGCCGCTGCCCCGGACCGTGTTGGCCAGGCGGATACGGACGTTTTTGCAATTCTTTCCCCGTGCCGCTCAACGAGATGCCAAGGCGGCGGGAAATTTTCCACATTGGGCCAGTATAACGAGCCATTCGTTGCTCCTCCTTACGCTTTTATTCCCGTAAAATAAAAGCAGATGTGCGCCAACAATTATGGCCATTTTGTTTTCATGCATCCTCGCTCTCGCAGCTAAGAGTTACACGATGCACCTCGGCGGGCCGAGGAACAAAATGAACCATAAAGGTGGGCACAAAGGCTGCTATATTTTACACAAAAGCTATTATATGATTTTTAGAGGATAAAGTCAACATTTTGTTTCCCTTCTTCTCTGTTTGTATGGTATAATAAAAGATGCAATTTTTAGAAAAAATTTATCATCCCATTCTCTCGTTTGGAATGATGAGGCAGGTTTGGGTGGAAAAGGCGATGAACAAGGAAGACATGAAGCGGTATGAAGCATTTAAACAAAAATTTTTCCACTGGTTTTTAGCGTTTCAGGACGATGGGCCGTTTTCGGCGGCGGCGGGCGAGCTGCTCGCGCTGCTGAAAGAAGAGCTGGCGCTCGAGCAAGCCGTTTTTTATTTGTACGACCCGGTGCGGGCGGCCTTTTATCCGGAAGCGGCCGCGGTTGGGACGCCGGACGCTGGGCTGATCGCGGCTGAAGGAGAGCGTGAAGTTGTGGTTGTCGATGCCGGTGGGCCGCATATGGCGGCCCGGCTCTTTTTCATGCTTTCCGATGAGGCGCCGGCGATGGTCGAGCTTGTGTATCGAAAAGACGGTGGTTTTGACGAGCGGTTGTTGTTGGAGATCCGGGCGGATTTGGCGCGATTGTTTCGGAAACTTAGCGCGGTGCTGCAAGGGGCGGGCGAAGAGAAACGGTATGGACAGCTGCATCGCTTCGCCGCGAAAATTCATTCCTCGATGCATATCGATGATGTGCTTGAAGAAATTATCCGCACGCTGCAAAACGTCTATCCATCGTTCACCTACCACCTTCTGTTGTCGCACGACAACGATCTGCGCGGAAATTTGCCGATCAAAACGCTTGCATTGGATGAAAGCGAAAAACAGACGGCGGCGTTGCGGGCGTTTTTGACTGGACAAGTGCAATGCGAGGAGATGGAGGCGCCGCCGCGCTCGGTGCTGTACGCCCCGATTAAAGGGGGGCAGGCGGTGTATGGGGTAATTCAAATTATCGCCCCGTATGCTGCGCCCTTTCCAAAACGGGAGATTCATTTTATTTCTCTGTTGGCGAGCACGGCTGGAAGCGCTCTTGAGAACGCCAAATTGTATGAGCAGTCGCGCCGGCTTGTCGCCGATTTGCAGCTCATCAACGACACGATGCGCCAATTGAACGCCCGGCCGCGGCTTCATGAAGCCATTGAGTACATGGTATCGCAAATCCAACAATCGTTCGGCGCGGATGAAGTCGGTTTTTTCTTGTTTACGGACGGCAAGCGGGAGCTTTTGCCGGGCAGCACGCCGTTTTTTTTTCGATAAGGAGTCCGCGCCGTATGTCGACTGGGTGGAAAACCGGCGCCAAAGCGACAATGACATTTTATTTGCCGGCGATGTGTGCTCCGCCTTTGGGCCGTTTCGTTCCATCATGGCGGCGCCGATGCAGCAGAACAAGGAAACGAAAGGATTGTGCATTGCGCTCGCCTGTGAACCATACCGCTTTACGTTTGAGATGTTTAAGCTGTTGGAGTCGCTCGTTCAACATTCAACGCTGGCGTTTATGAACGCGATGTTGCGCGAGGAGCTCGAGAAGCTGGTGATCACCGACTATTTGACAAAGCTGCATACGCGCCGCTATTTGGACGAGGTGATCCAAACATCTATGAGCTCGGATGCATCCGGGGCGCTCATTTTGTTTGACATCGACAACTTTAAGCAAATCAACGATGTGTACGGCCATCAAACGGGCGATGGGGTGCTCATCCAAGTGGCTGAGACGATGCGCGCCAACATTCGCGATGGCGATGTGGCGGCGCGTTGGGGCGGGGAAGAGCTGGCGGTGTATTTGCCGAAAGTGCCGCTGTCTGACGCCATTTCGATCGCCCGCCGCATCACGGAAAAAGTCAGGGAACAAACGGTTCCGACGGTGACCGTTTCGTGCGGCGTGTCATGGTGGGAGCGTCCAGGCTGCGAGAATGCGGAGCAGCTGTTCAAACGGGCGGACGCCGCGCTTTATATGGCGAAAGAGACGGGGAAAAACTGTATTTTCGTGTACGACGACTGCCATTTGTATAAAGTGTAAAAAAGGAATCCGGACAAGCGGATTCCTTCTTCGCGCCTGGCGCGCTTTTTTTCGTCAGCTGGAAATGAGCACGCTGGCAAACTGCTCCAAGCAGCGGCGGTCGATGTCATCGAAGCGGTTTTTCACCGGGCTGTCAATGTCCAAGACGCCGATGACGCGGTTGTCTTTCATGAGCGGCACGACGATTTCCGATTGGGACGCCGCATCGCAAGCGATATGGCCTGGAAATTGGTGAACGTCGGGAACGACCACCGTCCTCCGTTCGGCGGCCGCTGTGCCGCACACGCCTTTGCCGAACGGAATGCGCACGCAGGCCGGCAAGCCCTGGAATGGGCCAAGCACAAGCTCGTCGCCGTCCGCGAGATAAAACCCGACCCAGTTGATGTCGGACAAGAATTGATTGAGCAAGGCGGCCGCGTTCGCCAAGTTGGCGATGAAATTTCGTTCCCCGGAAATGAGCGATTTCAGCTGCTCGATGACGAGCGCGTAATTTTCTTCGCGTGTCCCGCTGTAAGCAATCGGACGAAACATAGCACTGGCCTCCTTTTTCATCATGATTGGAGCAGAATCTCTCACCTCGACATCCATCAGGATGCGAGCGGGGAAATGGATGATTCGCCTCTGTTTTATGACGGCTGCGGGCGGTTGTCAACCGAAAGCGCCTCACGGTCCATCATCTCACGTCCTTGGTGCAAGTCGGCGGCACGGTGGGCGTCGGATCCATATACGATCGGGATGCCTCGACGCCGCGCCTCGGCGATTACGCCGCCCGGCGGATACGGCTCCAAGCAGAGCGGTTTGGCGGCGCCGGCGCCGTTGTAGTCCAATTCATAGCCGAACTGCTTGATGTCATCGAGAATGGCAACAATCCACTCATCCATTGGTTCCAAGCATGGGAAACGGCGTTGGAACTTGCGCACAAGCGTCATATGGCCGATGCGTTTCGGCTTGTAGCGGCCAAGCTCCGCGCGGATCGATTGCCGCACCGTTTCGTAGTAGGCGCGGTGGACGCGTTCGACCGATCCGAACAAACGGATGATATCAGCGAACATATCTTCGCTGTAATCAAGGCATACATATTGTCCTTCGTGGGCCAAAAAGTGAACCGATAAAATGCTGTCGTCAAGCAGCGGACCGACTTCGTCGAGCAGGCGGGTCGTTTCTTCCTCAAAGCCAGGGATAAAATCGACTTCCAGCCCGATGCGAATGACAATGTCGTTTCGGTAGCGGGCTTTCACCTCAGCGACAGCGTGCAAATAGCGCTCAAGCTGGCCAAGCTCCATCGAGCAGTCTTGGTTTGGCGTCGGATCGATAAACCGCTCGGGAAGCGGGGCATGCTCCGTAAAGGAAATGTCTGTATAGCCAAGGCTGATCGCGCGCTCTACATAGGCCTCAAGCGGATCTTGGCTTCCGTGCGGACAAAACGGCGTATGAATATGCCCGTCGCGCATGATCGATTTTCCTCCTTTCTCCCTTATGTATCATAGCAAAAAGATTGAAGAGTCTTGTAAAAAAAATAAAAATTTTGGTCAAAAAATGTCGTTAACATGGTATCATAAAAACATTGAAAAATATATATTTCTGCCTTCTTCCGCTATTTTCATTTGTTGTTCGAGTAGCTTGAGTCTAAGGGGGGCATCGGCGGATGGGGATGGCATGGATCGTTCTGCTCCTTGGTGCGGGAGCAATCATATACAATCAGATGTACCGGAAGCGGATGTACCGGGAAATCGACCAGCTTGAGGAATGGAAAATCAGCTTGATGAACCGGCCGGTGCCGGACGAGCTGGCAAAAGTGAAGCAGCTGAACATGACAGGGGAGACGGAGCAGCTGTTTGAACGATGGCGCCAGCAATGGGACAACATCGTGGCAGTCAAGCTGCCGAATGTGGAAGAGCAACTGTTTGACGCGGAACGGCTGATTGACAAATACCGCTATCGGCAGGCGCGGCGGCTGCTGGGGCATATCGCCGATGGATTGCATCGCCTTGAGGAGGAAGTGCACGAAATCATCCATGAAGTGAATGAGTTGATCGGCAGCGAGGAACAAAGCCGGACGGAGATCGAGGAGTTGCGTGCGGCTCATCGGGAAGCGAAAAAGACGCTGCTTGCTTACCGTTATACGTTCGGGCCGGCCGCCGACTTGCTCGACGTCCGCTTGACGGAGGCGGAAAAGCAATTCCAGCGCTTTGCCGAGTTGACGGAGACCGGCAACTATTTGGCGGCGCGCGATGTCGTTCTCGCGCTGAAGGAAGAGCTTGTCCGACTCAAGGCGATGATGGAAGAGATTCCAGGTTTGCTTGGCGAATGTCAAACGTCGTTGCCGGCCCAGCTGGCTGAGCTGGGCGACGGTTATCGGGAAATGGAAGAGCGCGGGTACATCCTAGACCATTTGCATATGGAGCGCACGCTTCAGGAAAAACGGGACAAAATTGAGCAATGCCTGGCGATGATCAGCGAGCTGCGCGTCGAAGAAGCGAAGCAAACCGCCGCCGAGCTGAAAGAAGAGATCGAAGCGCTGTATGATCTGCTCGAAAACGAAGTGCTCGCGCATCAATACGTGCAAACGGAAATGCCGCGCATTGGCGGCATGCTTCAAGAGCTCGCTGCGGAGGCGAAGGAAACCGAGGCGGAAGCGTTGTTCGTCCAGCAAAGCTACCATTTGCCGCCAAGCGACCTCGAAAAATATCGAAGCATCGAAAAACAGCTGCATCAGCTGCAAAAGCGTTTTGTGCTGCTCCAAGACCGCGCCGCCGAGGCGAAAACGGCGTATTCGCTGTTGAAAGAGGAGCTTGAGCAGCTTGTTTCTCAGATCGACCTAATGAAAGAAGAACATGAACAGTTTCGGACGATGCTGCAGACGCTGCGCAAAGATGAATTGATCGCCCGTGAAAAGCTTGACGGCATGCGAAAAACATTGGCTGAGGCGCTTCGCCTTGTGCAAAAAAGCCGGCTGCCGGGGCTGCCTGAACCGTATGCGATGGAATTGACGGAAGCGAAACGCAGCTTGCAGGCTGTCGCCGCGCGCCTCGAGGAAAAGCCGCTTGATATGCCAGCGGTCGACCGGGCGTTGGAGGAAGCGAAAACGGCGGTGGAACGGCTGTATGAGCGGACGATGGAGATGATTGAACAGGCGACGCTGGCGGAGCGGACGATTCAATACGGCAACCGCTACCGCCGCCGCTACCCGTCCGTCCGCAAACGGCTTGAAGAAGCCGAATTTTTGTTCCGTCATTATGACTATGAAGAGGCGCTCCGGCAGGCGGTGGCGGCTGTAGAAGAAGTCGAGCCGGGCGCGTTTGACCGCGTGCAGCAGCTATGGCAAGAGAACAATGACCGGGAGCAGTGATGAATAACCCGATAAGTATCGGTTTTGCCGATATTTATCGGGTTTTTGGCGAATAATGTAAATGACTGTGTGTTTTCGTTGCTGATTGATGCTCGCTTTGTTTATGATGTATTATGTATATTCTGCCGATGACGAGCGGAGGATGGAAGCGATGATCTATCTTGACAACAGCGCGACAACCAAACCGTTTCCCGAAGTGGTCGATTCGTTCGTTGCCGTCGCAACGAACTATTTTGCCAACCCGTCTTCGCTCCATGGGCTGGGCATGAAGGCGGAGCGGCTCTTGACGCAAGCGCGCGAACAAATCGCCGCCATGCTGCGCGTTAAGCCGAACGAAATCGTTTTTACCTCCGGTGGAACGGAGGCGAACAATTTCGCCATCAAAGGAGTCGCCTGGCAATACCGGCAGCGCGGCCGGCATATCATTACGACAGAAATCGAGCATCCGTCTGTCGCCGAACCGTGCCGCCAGCTTGAGGAGCTTGGTTTTGAGGTGACGTACTTGCCGGTCAACCGCGAAGGAAGAGTGTCGGTTGAGCAGGTTGAACGCGCGCTGCGCGACGATACGATTCTTGTGTCGATCATGCATGTCAATAATGAAGTCGGCACCATGCAGCCGATTGAAGAAATTGGCGCGCTTTTGGCCCGCTATCCGAAAACGCTGTTTCACGTCGATCGGGTGCAAGGCATCAGCAAAGTGCCGCTCGACTTGAAGCAGGCCGGCGTCGATTTATGCACAATATCGGCGCATAAATTCCACGGGCTGCGCGGCGCCGGCCTGCTTTACGTGCGCGAAGGCGTCCGCCTGGCGCCATTGATCGCCGGCGGAGGACAGGAGCGGCAACTTCGGTCCGGAACCGAAAACGTGGCTGCCATCGTGGCGATGGCGAAGGCGCTTCGCTTGGCGCTTGAGCGATACGAGCGGGACATCGACCGGCTCAAGGCATTGAAAAACGAGTGGCTCGAAGCGCTTTCGGCGATTCCGGACATCGAGGTCAATACGCCGAGCGACGGCGCCGCTCCTCACATCATCAACTTTTCGTTAAAAAGCGGCATGAAGCCGGAAGTGTTTGTGCACGAGTTAGAAAAAAATGGGATTTATGTATCGACGACGTCGGCTTGCTCGTCGAAAAAGAAGGCGCCGAGCAAGACGCTGCTGGCTATGGGGCTCGGCGCGGGCCGTGCCGAACGCGGCATTCGCATCAGTTTGTCGTTTGACAACAGACGTGAAGAAATCGCGCCGACGGTGGCGGCGATCAAACAGGCGATCAAAACATTAAGCGAGGTAACGGGATAAGATGGAGATGAAATATGACCGCATTTTAATCCGCTACGGAGAAATGACGACAAAAGGAAAAAACCGCAATATCTTCGTCCGGCGGCTCAAAAACAACATCGCCCGCAAACTGCAGGCGTTTGAGCGGATTCAGATTGAATATATGCGCGACCGAATGTACATTTTATTAAACGGCGAGCCGCATGAGCCGATCATCGAAAAGCTGAAAACCGTCTTTGGCATTCACTCGTTCAGTCTGGCGATGAAGTGCGAAAACGACCTTGACGCCATTAAAGAAACGGCGCTCGCTGCCGTCCGCCAGCTTCCGTATAAAGGAAAAACGTTTAAAGTGAGCGCCCGCCGCGTCGACAAACAGTTTCCGTATCGAAGCGACGAGCTGAACCACGAGGTGGGGGCGCATATTTTGCGGCAGACGGACGGGCTGACGGTCAACGTGCGCGAGCCGGATATTGACGTGCGCATTGAAGTGCGCCAAGACGGGACGTATGTCACGTGCTGCGACATTTTCGGCGCCGGCGGCCTGCCGGTTGGAACGAGCGGCAAGGCGATGCTCATGCTCTCAGGCGGCATCGACAGCCCGGTCGCCGGTTATTTGGCGATGAAGCGCGGCTTGGAAATCGAAGCCGTCCACTTTTTCAGCCCACCGTTTACAAGCGAACGGGCGAAGCAAAAAGTGATCGACTTAGTGAAGAAGCTGACTGCATACGGCGGAAGGATCAAACTTCACGTCGTCCCGTTTACGGAAGTGCAGCAAGCCATTTACCAAGGAGTTCCCAACGAATACTCTTTAATTTCGACTCGGCGGGCGATGCTGAAAATTACCGATGCGCTGCGCCGCCGCCAGCGGGCATTGGCGATTGTCACTGGCGAAAGCCTTGGTCAAGTTGCGAGCCAAACGCTTGAGAGCATGTATGTCATCAATGAAGTGACGAATACCCCGATCTTGCGCCCGCTTGTTTCCATGGATAAGATGGAAATTATCGAGCTGGCGAAACAAATCGACACTCACGATATTTCCATTCTTCCATATGAAGATTGTTGCACCATTTTTACACCAAGAGCGCCGAAAACGAAACCGAAAAAAGAAAAAGTGCTCCATTATGAGAACCAGCTCAATCTTGCTCCGCTTCTCGAAAAGGCGGTCAATGAAACGGAGACGCTCGTCATTGACGAAGAAAACGGACAGGCGGATGAGTTTGCCGAGCTGTTTTGAATCTCAAAATTTACCAAAAGCATCACTGCATATCGCCATCTGTTTTCACACATTCTATAGGTACAAGGAGGTGAAAACTGATGGCACGCAACAACAACAATCGCCTGCTTGTTCCGGGCGCGCAACAAGCGCTGGAGCAAATGAAATATGAGATCGCTCAAGAATTTGGCGTGAACTTGGGCGCTGACACGACTTCGCGCGCCAACGGTTCGGTCGGCGGCGAGATCACGAAACGTCTCGTAGCCATGGCGCAACAACAATTGGGCGGCGCACGCCAATTCTAATTTCATAATAATGGCTTGCGCGGCGGGGGTCATCCCCCGCCGTTTCTATATGGGGAATAGTATTCAAAACAGAATGACTATTTTGTATAATAGAAATGCCGATAGTGGCGAAACAATCATACAGAGGGGGAGAGGAACAATGAGGCGGGAAGACTTGATTGCTCCTGAGCGCTACAATTTAACATCTGAAATGGAGCGGCATGCGGCCGTCCACCCGGATCGCATCGCTTTGACATGGGAAAGCGAGCAAGGCGAGACGAAAGAGATTACATACAGCCGCCTGATGGCGCGCGCTAACCGAATTGGAAACGCTTTCTTGTCGCACGGGCTTGAAAAAGGCGATAAAGTGCTCGTCATGATGCCGCGACTCATTGAAACGTACGAAGTGTACTTAGGGGCGCTCAAAGCCGGGCTTGTTGTCATCCCTAGCTCGGAGATGCTGCGGACGAAAGATTTGCAATACCGGCTCGTTCATAGCGAGGCGAAAGCCGTCGTCGCTTATGAGCCGTATATTGACGAATTTGCGCCGATTGACGGCATCGAACGCTTGACAAAGTTTGTCATCGGGGAACCCCGAGACGGATGGATTCCGCTTGAAAACGCCATGGCGAAGGAGAGCGAAACGCTGACGGCGGCAGACACCTCGCGCGACGATATGGCGTTTTTGTCATACACGTCCGGGACGACCGGCAATCCGAAAGGGGTCGTCCATTGCCACGGCTGGGCGTACGCTCATTTGCGCACCGCGGCGAAAAACTGGCTGTGCATTGAAGACGGCGATCTTGTTTGGGCGACGGCCGGGCCGGGATGGCAAAAATGGATTTGGAGCCCGTTTTTATCGGTGCTCGGCTCGGGAGCGACCGGGTTCGTCTACTACGGCCGCTTTGAGCCGGAAAAATATTTGCAGCTGTTGGAAAAATACAAAATCAATGTGCTTTGCTGCACGCCGACCGAGTACCGCCTGATGGCGAAAGTGCCGGACATCGGCCGCTACAATTTATCCCATTTGCACAGCGCCGTGTCCGCCGGTGAGCCGCTCAACCGGGAAGTGATCGACACGTTCGCCAAGCACTTCGGCGTCGAAGTGCGCGACGGATACGGGCAGACGGAAAATACGTTGCTTGTCGGCGTCATGAAAGGGATGGAAATCAAGCCGGGATCAATGGGGAAACCGACGCCGGGCAACCGCGTCGAAATCATTGACGAAAACGGCGAGCCGTGCCCAGTCGGCCAGGTCGGCGACATCGCCGTCCATATCGAAACGCCGGCGCTGTTTAAATATTATTACAAAGATCCGGAGCGGACGGCGATGCAGTTCCGCGGCGATTACTACATTACGGGAGACAAAGCGCGCAAAGACGAGGACGGCTATTTCTGGTTTGAAGGCCGCGGGGATGACATTATCATCAGCGCCGGCTACACGATCGGCCCGTTTGAAGTGGAAGACGCGCTCGTCAAGCACCCGGCCGTGAAAGAATGCGCCGTCGTCGCCAGCCCGGATGAAGTGCGTGGCCATGTCGTTAAGGCGTTCGTCGTGTTGCGCGATGGCGTCGACAAAGACGATCCGTCGTTGATCCCGGCGCTGCAAGAACATGTGAAACAGTTGACTGCGCCGTACAAATATCCGCGCAAAATCGAATTCGTCGACGATTTGCCGAAAACGGCGTCTGGGAAAATCCGCCGCGTCGAGCTGCGCGAGCGGGAAGCACGCCTTGCCGGCCGGTCGTCGTAAGCGGAACGGGCTGTTTGCCGAGCTGGCTGCTGTCGGGGCGGTGCGATAGCCGGGTTGCGAAAAACGGCGGTTCAGTATAAGCCGCTCGGCAAACGAAAAGGGTGTTCTGCTCAGGCAGAGCACCCCTTTTTCCTGCGTGTTACAAAAAGACGCGCTTCACTTTATCCCAGAACGAGTTGTCTTTCAAACGCACCGTTTTGACCACGCGATCGCTTAAGCGAATGTCAATCCGCTCGATATGCTGGATGCTCAATGCTTCATTGTCGAGGCCGATGATCGGGAAATGGCTCGTTTCTTCCGACATTTTCAGCGTCAACGTCCGTGAGCCGCTCAAAATGAACGGCGAGCCGAGCGTCCGATAGCGGTTGCTGTTGAGCGAGGCGAGCTCGCTCACTTGGAAGCACGGCAAGAGCGGATCGACGACCGCCCCGTGCACCGATTTGTTGTAGCCAGTGCTGCCAGTCGGCGTCGAAACGATGATGCCGTCGCCGCGGAACGTCTCGAAATGCAAGTCATCAATGAAGACGTCGATCGCCATCGTTTTAATGATTTGCGAGCGGATCGAACATTCGTTTAAGCAGAAAAACGAGGCTGCACCGTCGATCGTTACCTCGATGATCGGATACCGCCGCACTTCAAGTTTCCAATTTTTTGCTGCTTTCACCATATGATCGATGTCGTCAATATGGAAATCGCAGTAAAATCCGCGCGCAGGCAAGATCGACACGCCGACGTATAAACGGTCAGGAAGAAATCCCGTCTGCCGGACCGCCTGCAAAAACGCCCCGTCATCGCCGATGCTGACGATGATGTTCGCTTCCCGGCAGTCGTCGACAACGACAAACGAACCGCGCTCCGCCAGGGCAATGAGCGGCTTTACTCGTTTGACGAGCTCGTCGTCGCGCTTATAAAAAAAATAAAGACGGTTGCGTTCCATATCCATTTTTTTTTCGTCCTCCTAATGGCATCATCTGATCGAACGATGTACAATGAATATTGTACCACGTTTGCCATGATTCTAAAAATATGGAAATCGACGCAGGGGGGAAACCATGAACCGAAAACGATGGACGGCGTTGGCCATCGCTGCGGCCTTGTTCATTATCTCGGTGCTTGTTCAAGCTGTTGGCGTTCTCTTGTCCGACAAGGCCGGCGGCTGGTCGGAAAGCTGGTTGGCGCTCATGGAGTCGCCATTTAGCGAAGAAGTCATCGCCGAGGGCGACCCGTTGAAAAAAATCGCCGTATTGGAAGTGAACGGATTGATTCAAGATGCGGGAGAAGCCGAGTCGTTTCTTTCCTCATCGCAGTACAACCACCAAACGTTTTTGCAAATGATCAAACAGGCGAAAGAGGATCAAGACGTCAAAGCGATCATCTTGCGCATCAATTCGCCGGGCGGCGGGGTCGCGGAAAGTGCGGAAATTTACGATCAGCTGATGAAGCTGAAAAAGAAAACCCATAAGCCGATTTACGTATCGATGGGAGCGATGGCGGCTTCCGGCGGCTATTACATCGCTGCAGCCGGCGATAAAATTTTCGCCAGTCCGGAGACGATCACCGGCTCGATCGGCGTCATCATGCAAAGCATCAACTACGAAGGGCTGGCGAAAAAGTACGGCGTCGAGCTCGTTACGATCAAAAGCGGGCCGTACAAAGACATCATGAATCCAGCGCGCAAAATGACCGAGGCGGAGCGGGAGCTTTTGCAGAAGCTGATCAATCAGTCGTACGAGGGATTTGTCGATGTGGTCGCCAGCGGGAGAAAATTGCCGAAAGAGACTGTGCGCAAGCTGGCGGACGGACGCATTTATGACGGCCGCCAAGCGAAGTCGCTTCACTTGATTGATGAATTCGGCTATTTAGACGATGTGATTGCGGCGCTGAAAAAAGATCATCGGCTCGCTGGCGCCCAAGTGGTGAAATATACGGGCAGCACGCCGTGGAGCTCGCTGTTCGGGCTCCTGTCGAACTGGTCCAAACCGGACAGCGAGGCAGCCGGGCTCATCCGCCTGTTGTCGCGCCCGTCCTCGCCGCGGCTCATGTATTTATATGCCGAGTAAAGGAAGTGAGAGCATGACGGAAATGCAAGCGACAGCGCCGCCGGCGGACCATTTTCCGCCGGCTGAGCGCCCCCTCTGCTACGGCGGCTTTTGGCTTCGTTTTTGGGCGTATTGGCTTGATGTGATCGTCGTCTCAAGCCTCAACCGCCTCATCATCTGGCCGCTCTTTCGCCTGTTCGATTGGCCGCTTGAGCGGGATGGCTTGTTCGCCCCGGCGGCGATCGCGGCTGCGGCGGTCTTTTACGCTTACTTTGTTTTGATGACGAAAGCGTTTGGGCAAACGCTTGGCAAAATGGTGTTCGGCTTAAAAGTGGTCGATGAGCGCGGCGCGCCGTTGACATGGCTGACCGTGCTGTTCCGAGAAGTTATTGGCAAGTTTATTTCCAAAACACTATTCTTCATCGGCTTTTTGTTCGTCGCGTTTTCCGAAAAGAAAAAAGGGATGCACGACCAGTTCGCCGATACGATCGTCGTCCGCGAGTGATCGTCCGCCCGCATCAAGAACGGACCGCTAACCGATGTCCGCCTGCCGAAACGGCAGGTTTATTTTTTTTCCAGATGGCGACAATGTATGGTGAAAGGGAGGGCGGACATTGAAAGCAGTCATCGCGGTCATCGCAACGGTTGTTCTTTTGCTTCTTCTCGTCGCCTGGATGAAAGTATCGGTGACGGTCGTGTTTCGCCATATGAAAGACGACGATGAATGCAAAATCGTGGTGCGCACGCTGTTTGGCCTCCTCCGCTACACCGTCCGCATTCCGCTCATCAAGCTGGACATGGATTCAGATGCGCCGGGAGTGGCGTTTCTCCAGAAAAAAGGAGTGGAGGGAACGCGCGGGAAAGAGGAAAAGAAAGGGAAATTGACCGTAAAAAAAATCGCCGACCTGTTTCGAGAGCTGAAGCGGTTTCTCGAGCAAGTCGTCGACTTGCATGAAATTATGAAACAATTTTACCGTCACGTGACGATTATGCAATGGGAATGGAAGACGACGATTGGCACTGGCGACGCAGCATCGACCGGCTTGCTCGCAGGGCTTGGTTGGTCGTTGAAATACATGATCATCGGAGCCGCGAGCCGCTATATGAACATGAAAACAACGCCCGTTGTCGCCATCGTTCCGGCCTACGATCGGGCCGCTTCGGAAACGGCGTTTTTATGTATGATTCAGTTTCGAATCGGGCATGCTATGGTAGCAGGATTGCGGGTGATCAAACATTGGCGCGGACGGCGGTTGCCAAAGCGAAAACCGTTGGCTGCCAAGCAGGCAAATGAAGGCTACTAGGAGGAATGAGCATGACGAACCATCCGATCCAAGGGTTGATGACGACAGCGATGGAAAACTTAAAACAAATGATCGACGTCAATACGATTATCGGCGACCCGGTGGAGACGCCTGACGGCAGCGTCATTTTGACCGTCTCGAAAGTCGGGTTCGGGTTTGCCGCGGGCGGCAGCGAGTTTATGCTGGACGGCCAACAAAACGGCCAAGGAGCGCAACCCGGCGGGAACGGGCAGGCTCAAGGCCATGGGCATCCGTTTGGCGGCGGCAGCGGCGGCGGCGTCTCGATTACGCCGATTGCGTTTCTCGTCGTCAACTCGTCCGGGGTGAAGCTGCTCCATTTGGACGAAAGCACGCACTTGTATGAAAAAATTCTCGATGTCGCTCCGCAAGCGTTCGAGAAGATTCAGGCAATGCTGAAGAAAAATAAGAAAGACGGCGCGGCATCCGAAACAACGAACGACTTTGATATTTAGCCGGACCGTTTGCGTCCGGCGTTTTTCTGTCAGCTGGCGCGAACGGACAAAATCGTTGAAAAATTTCCTTCCCCATTTTACTATGGAAATAGTACATATTTTTTCCGAAGGGGGAGAGAACCCATGGCTAATGTGACGTTTAAAGGAAACCCGGTCACGCTCGTCGGCAAGGAAGTGAAAGTCGGCGACAAAGCGCCGGATTTCACCGTGCTTGATCAAAACTTGCAGGAAGTGACGCTCGCGGATACGAAAGGGCACGTCCGCCTGATCAGCGTCGTTCCGTCGCTTGACACCGGGGTTTGCGACGCGCAAACGCGCCGGTTCAACGAAGAAGCGGCGAAGCTCGACAACGTCAAGGTGCTGACGATCAGCGTCGACTTGCCGTTCGCGCAAAAACGGTGGTGCGGCGCCGCCGGCATCGAGAACGTGCAAGTGTTGTCTGACCACCGCGACGTCTCGTTCGGACAAGCGTACGGCGTCTTGATCAAAGAACTGCGCCTGCTCGCCCGCGCTGTGTTTGTCATCGACAGCAATGACACGGTGACGTACGTCGAATACGTGCCGGAAGTGACGAACCATCCGAACTACGAAGCGGCGATTGAAGCGGCGAAAGCGGCGAAATAACGATGAGCGGCGGACATCCGTCTGCATAGGTTGCACGCTTTGATCACAGCGGCCCCGACTCGTTCGGGGTCGTTTCGTTTCCGCCGCCCTTTCTTGCCTGTGAAGTCAGGCGGGCGTACAATAAGGAGCAGGGGAGCGGCTAGAAAGGAGGGAAGCCCTGACATGATGACGCCGGTCGAACGAATGTTTACGGTTTTGGATGAAACGGCCCAGATTTTGCAAGAAGAATTGCAATGCACGTATTTGGAGGCCGTCGCGGAGACGGGGGAAAATTTGTTCCACGGCGACGTGCTGCAAAGCGAAGTGAGTGAATTGAACGCGAAACGGCTGAAAAAGCAGTATCGCGAACTGATGCTTGAACGGTTTCAAAACGAAGAGATCCGCAAGGCGTTTCAGCTTGCGGTGTTAAAAGGGATGCGCAAACACGTCCAGCCGCATCATCAAATGACCCCGGATGCGGTCAGTTTGTTTTTGGCCTATTTAGTCCGCGAGTTTACGCGCTCGCATTTGGCGCTGACGATCCTCGACCCGGCCGTCGGCACGGCGAATTTATTGACGGCGGTGTTAAATGGCCTTCGTGGAAAACAGGCGGCTAGCTACGGCGTCGATGTCGACGACCTGCTCGTCAAATTGGCCTATGTCAACGCGAACTTGCAAAAGCATCCGGTGCAGCTGTTTAACCAAGACAGCCTAAGGCCGCTGTTTGTCGAGCTGGTTGATGTCGTCGTCTGCGATTTGCCGGTCGGCTATTACCCGGATGAGGACAATGCCGCCCGCTTCGCCTTAAAAGCGAAGGAAGGGCGGTCGTATGCCCACCATTTGTTCATCGAGCAAAGCTTGCGCTATACAAAAGAGGGCGGCTACTTGTTTTTCCTCATCCCGAATACGCTGTTCTCGAGCCCGCAGGCAGGGCAGCTGAACGAATTTTTAAAGGAGGCGGCCATCGTCCAAGGAGTCTTGCAGCTGCCGCTGTCGATGTTTAAAAACGAACAGGCGGCAAAAAGCGTGTTTATTTTGCAAAAGAAAGGACCGAATGTCAAAAAGCCAAAACACGTGCTGCTTGTTGAGCTTCCTCGTTTTTCAAACAAGTCGGCGATGCAGGCGATGATGGCGAAAATCGACGCATGGATCGCCGCGGAAAAAGAAAGTTGACGGCCTTCGCTTTTCGGAGGCCGTTTGTATTTTTCGCAACATAAAAACTTTTTTTTGCAACCGGTTGCGAAACAAGGCCGCGCTTGAAACGCAGAAACGGGAGGAATACAATGAAAAAGGCATAGTGAAACGGCGCCCAATCGCGCACACTAACGGTAAGCGCGATCGGATTTTGGCAAAAAAAGGAGCTGTGTTTTCGATGGCGAAAGTGTTAGCCATTAATGCGGGAAGTTCCTCATTGAAATTTCAGTTGTTTGAGATGCCGGCGGAAACGGTGTTGACCAAAGGGGTCGTCGAACGGATCGGCTTTGACGATGCGATCTTCACCATCGTCGTGAACGGCGAAAAACATCAAGAAGTGACGGCCATTCCGGATCATGCCGCCGCCGTCAAAATGCTGCTTGATAAGCTCATTCGCTACGGCGTTATCCGTTCGTTTGACGAAATTGACGGCATTGGCCACCGCGTCGTTCACGGCGGGGAGAAGTTCAGCGATTCGGTGCTCATCACCGAGGACGTCATCAAGCAAATTGAAGAAGTGTCCGAGCTCGCCCCGCTCCATAACCCAGCCAACCTCGTCGGCATCCGGGCGTTTCAGGAAGTGCTGCCGGACGTGCCGGCGGTGGCGGTGTTTGACACGGCGTTCCACCAAACGATGCCGGAACAGTCGTTTTTATACAGCTTGCCGTATGAGTATTACACGAAGTTCGGCATCCGCAAGTACGGCTTCCACGGCACGTCGCACAAATACGTCACCCAGCGGGCGGCGGAGCTTCTCGGCCGGCCGATCGAACAGCTGCGCCTCATCTCGTGCCATTTAGGCAACGGGGCGAGCATTGCGGCGGTCGAGGGCGGCAAGTCGATCGACACGTCCATGGGCTTTACGCCATTAGCCGGCGTGGCGATGGGGACGCGCTCCGGCAACATCGACCCGGCGCTCATCCCGTACATTATGGAAAAAACGGGAATGACCGCTGATGAAGTGATTGAGGTGCTGAACAAAAAGAGCGGCATGCTCGGCCTGTCGGGCATCTCGAGCGATTTGCGCGACTTGGAAAAGGCGGCAGCCGAAGGAAATGAGCGCGCGGAACTCGCGCTTGAAGTGTTTGCGAATCGCATTCATAAATACATCGGCTCATACGCGGCGCGCATGTGCGGGGTCGATGCCATCATCTTCACCGCCGGCATCGGCGAAAACAGCGAAGTCGTGCGCGCCAAAGTGCTGCGCGGCCTCGAGTTCATGGGGGTGTACTGGGATCCGGCGCTCAACAAAGTGCGCGGCAAAGAAGCGTTCATCAGCTATCCGCACTCGCCGGTCAAAGTGCTCGTCATCCCGACCAATGAAGAGTTGATGATCGCCCGCGATGTCATGCGGCTGGCGAATTTGGAAACGACAAGCCAAAGAGCTTCATGAAGCAGCGAGCAAAGGGCTGTTCCAAAAGATCAAAACACGATCTTTTGCGAACAGCCTTTTTTCTTTGGCAAGCCGGACAGAAAGCGATGAGAAAAGGAAAGGCGGCTAGGATGGCAGGGCGAACATTGCGTCCCTCTCCCCGTCAAAACTCGGAATTGTGAGTAGAGGTGCTTTCCTTTATGGTAAGGAGAGAGAACGGAAGAAAAAGGGGGGATGACTGTGCCGGTTTTCCGCGATGCGGATCATTTGTACCGCGTCATCGGCGAATTTATGATGATTCCGGCGCGCGAACGGACATGGGAGGAGCTGCGCTCATGGTGGGGGAGCCATCCGTCCTATCAAGAACACGGAGATGAATTGGCGCAAATCAACCGGATTGGAACCGATATCAGCCGCTCCCGCATCGCCGTTGTGTTTGCCATTACCCATCCGGAAGCGATCATCAGCATTGACGCGAAACAGGCGAAGGAGACAGAGAAATACACAGTCCTTCTCGGCAAAGAAATCACGCGCCCCGATGTTCGCATTGAAACGAGCGGCGATGTTGCCCACCAATTTTGGGGGGGAAACATTCAGCTTCCGTTCGCCCTTCTGACAGGGAAAATGAAGGCGAAAGGTTCGAAAATGAAGGCGCTGCAGCTTGTGCCGCGCATCGTGCCTGCTTTCCCTCTTTATTGGCGGTATTTGGAGCTGATCGGGGAGAAAGATTTGCTTCGTGCGTTGCGGCGTTAGGAGGGAGAAACGTCGGGGGCACAGCCATAACGATGAGGAAAAATTCCGAAAAAGGTCGGGATGGATGATTGTTTGAAAGCGTTTTATAGTAAAAGTGCACAACAAAAATTCTGATCATTCTAAATAGTCAGGAGGTACAATGATGCCTAGTGTCAAAGAAGTGTTTGCGCTGATCGATCAACAATTGAAAGAAGACATTTCCAGAGCTGAAGGGATTGTTGCCGTGTACCAGTTCAATTTAAGCGGCGCTGATGCAGGGGTGTACCAAGTCGTTCTTCGCCCTGATGCCGGCTTTGTCATCGAGGGGGAGCAAGAGGCGCCGGATTGCACGCTCAGCATGGACAGCGAAGATTTTAAAAAAATGGTGGACGGCGAGCTCAACGGAACGGAAGCGTTTATGAGCGGGCGGCTCCGCATTGACGGAGATATGGGGTTGGCGCTGCGGCTTCAAGAAGTGTTGGGGGCTTATAACAGCGCTAAACAGTGAACGGACGGCTGCCGGCCGAGACTTCCGGCGGGGGAGCCCCGGCCGGCGGAATTTGGGTAAAGGGGACAGGAAAATGGACTTGCGGGCGATTTGGAAGAACAATATGGAGCAATATGGCGCGTATCCGGTGCTCATCTTTGAAGGGCGGGAATATACGAATGTCGACTGCGATGCCCGTTCCTCTCAGTTGGCTCATGTTTTGATCGAACTTGGGGTCAAGCCGGGCGACCGCGTTGTTGTAACGATGCCGAACAGCCCGGAAGCCATCGTCGCCTTCAGCGGCGTCTTGAAGGCAGGGGCGGTTGTCGTGCCGGTGCTGCCGCTGCTGCAGGCGCAAGAGCTTCGCTACATTTTCAAAGACTGCGAACCGAAAGTCGTGCTGACGGCGGAAATGCTGTGGGCAAAGGTGAAAGAGGCCGCCCATGAGCTGCCGTCCCCGCCGGTGATCGTGACGCTGGATGACGCCGCTTCACCGCGTTCTTTGCGGACGCGAATGGAGCAGGCTCCAACCAGCATGCCGCAGGTGGCGATCAGCGAACACGATCCGGCCGCCTTGCTTTACACTTCGGGAACGACCGGCCAGCCGAAAGGGGTCGTGCTGACGCACCGCAACTTGTACACGAACGCCGAAGCTGCGGCCGAGATGGCGAAGCGGCTGCCAACCGAATATGACCGCGTCGGGCTTGGGGTGCTGCCGATCTCGCACGCGTTTGGCTTTACGATGATGAACGTCGCGCTGTTATTGGGCGATCGCGTCGTTCTTTTGCCGTATTTCGAGCCGAAAAAAGTGCTGGAGACGATCGAACGGTATCGTGTGACGCATACGGCGATGGTGCCGGCGATGTTCCACGCGTTATGCCATTACCCGGATGCCGACCGATACGATACATCGAGTCTGGCGGCTTGCGTGTCCGGCTCAGCGTCGCTCCCGCCTTCGCTCGCTAGTCAGTTTCAGCGCAAGTTCGGCTGCTTGATTTTGGAAGGGTACGGATTGTCTGAGGCAGCGCCGATCGTGACGGCGACCGATCCGACGAAGCCGATCAAGCCGGGGTCGGTCGGGCTGCCGCTGCCCGGCGTCAAGGTGGCGGTCGTTGATGAGAATGGCAACCGCCTGCCGCCGAACGAAGTCGGAGAACTGATTGTTTCCGGCCCGAACGTTTTCCAAGGCTACTACGGAAAAGACGAGGAGACTCGCCAGGCGTTGCGCGGCGGATGGCTGTACACCGGCGATATGGCGCTCATCGATGAAGATGGGTATGTGTTTATCGTCGACCGGAAAAAAGACGTCATCATCCGCGGCGGATTCAATATTTACCCACGCGATATCGAGGAATTGCTCATGTCTCACCCCGATGTGCTTGAAGCCGGCGTCGTCGGCGTCCCTTCGCCGAAAATGGGAGAAGAAGTCGCCGCGTATGTCGTCGTAAGGCGCGGGGCCCAAGTGACCGAAGAGGAGCTGATCGAGTTTTGCCAAAAGCGGGTGGCGAAATACAAAAGCCCGCGCTTCTTGAAAAAGGTCGGCTACTTGCCGAAAAACATGATCGGCAAAGTGGACAAAAAGAAGCTGCGTGAATGGGCCAGCGAGTTTATTTCCGCTGTTCAATCGTAAAGGAAAAGGAGAGGGACAAGGTGATTTCGTTTCAACCGACTGAAGAAGAACAGGCGTTTTTTCAAGTCGCCCGCAGCCTTGCCGTCGAGAAAATTCGCCCGGCTGCGAGGGAGTGCGAGAAGCGCCGGACCGTTTCAGCTGACTTGATTGCCCGGGTGGACGAACTCGGCTTGTCGGCGCTCGAGCTCCCGGAATCGTGGGGAGGCCTGGAACTGCCGCTTCTGTCGCAAGCGCTCATTTGGCAAGGGCTCAGCTACGGCGATTTGGGCGTCGTTCAAGGGCTTCCGGGGGCTGGGGAGGCATCATCCCTTTTTCGCCTCTCTTCTGAACACCGCGTATGGCATCGGTATCGGGAAATGGCGAAAGGAGGAGGGCCGACCGTCGCGTGGATCGATGAAGCAGGACAAAAGGAACCGCTGAAGCAAGCGATTCGCGTGCGCCGGCGCGGCAGCGGATATATTGTGGACGGGGTGTCGTCTCCAGTCCGCTTGGCGTCAAAAGCCGACTGGGTGGTCATCGCCGCTAGGGACGAGGAAGAGGAACCGATATTGCTCGCCTTTGATGAGCGAGCATGGGAGATCGAAGAAGGGGACATCAGGCTTGGGCTGCTTGCTTCCGGCATCGCGCGCCTTCGGTTTGCGGAAGTGTACGCCGGTCCGGAACAACTCGTCGCCCGCGGCCCGGAAGCGGAAACATTGCTCAACCGCGTGCGCGCGCGAAATCAAGTCATCGAAGCGGCGAAGGAAGTCGGCTTGATGGAGGCGGCGCTCGATTACGCGGTCGAATATACGGCTGGAAGAAAAGCGTTCGGCCAAGAGATCGCCAAGTTCCAAGGGGTGTCGTTTACGATCGCAGAGATGGCGTTTGCCTGCCGCGGGGCGAAACTGCTTGTATGGCAAGCGGCCGCTGCGGTTGACCGAGGGGATGAACAGGCGGACGGCTGCGCCTGGAGCGCGTTGTCCCGGGCCCATCGTTCGCTGCGCTATGTCACCGATCAGGCCGTGCAAATGCTCGGCGGGCACGGGTACGTGCAAGAATATCCAGTCGAAAAATGGATGCGCGACGCCCAGGCGCAAGTGATGCTGTACGGCCGGGAAACGGACTGGCTCATCCGCCGCGGCGAACAGCTGCTGGGCAAACGGAAAGAGAGGGTGGCGCCATGATTTCCTTTGAATTCTCGCCGCAGCAAAAACAAATCAAAGAGCTCGTCCATTGGTTCGCCAAACATGAAATGCGCCCGATTGCGCTTGAGGCCGACCGGCTCGGACGGGTGCCGGACGAATGGCTCAAGAAAGTCAACAAAATGGGCATTCAGCTGAATACGTCCTCGTTCAGCGGGGGGCGTCCGCCGTCTCATTCGGAAGGGAAAAAAGAGAAAAAAGAACGCGAAGGCAACCGCGTGGCGGTCATCGCCGCCGAGGAGCTTGCGTGGGGCTGCCCGGGCATTGCTCTGTCCCTTCCCGGCCCCGGCCTTGGCGGACCGCCGATTCAATCGAGCGGCACGCCGGAGCAGAAGCAGCGGTTTTTGTCCATTTTCATGAAGGAGGAGCCGCGCTGGGGAGCTTACGCGCTGACGGAGCCCGAAGCCGGATCGGACGCGTCCGGCATCCGCACGACGGCGAGGAAAGTCGACGGCGGTTATATCTTAAACGGGCAAAAAATTTTCATCACGAACGGCGCCCGCGCTTCCTGGGTCGTCGTGTTCGCCACCGTCGATCCGACACTCGGGCGCGCCGGTCACCGGGCATTTGTCGTCGAAAAAGGGACGCCAGGCTTCAGTGCGACGCGCGTCGTTCATAAGATGGGCCTGCGCGCCAACGAAACCGCGGAGCTCTTGTTTGAAGACTGCTTTGTTCCCAATGAAAATTTGCTTGGCGGTGAAGAGCTGTATAGCGCAAACGCGAATCAACCGTCCGGCTTCCAAGTGGCGATGAAAACGTTTGACAGCACACGCCCGATCGTCGCCGCCATGGCCGTCGGCATCGCCCGCGCCGCCTATGAATATACGCTTGACATCGTTCGCAGCGAGTACCCGAAACAAGGACGGTTGTACTATGAAGCAGCCGCCCTGCTTGCCGAGGCGGAGCAAGAAATCAATGCGGCGCGTCTTTTAACATGGGAAGCGGCGTGGAAAGCCGACATCGGCGAGCCGAATGCGATGGAAGCGGCCGTCTGCAAGGCAGTAGCCGGCAACATGGCGCTTCATGTGTGTGCGATGTGTCTCGAGCTGCTCGGACCAGTCGGCCTTGACGGACATTTGGTCGAGAAATTGTACCGCGATGTGAAAGTGTTTGACATTTTCGAAGGCACGCAGCAAATCCAGCGACTTGTCACAGCAAGACGGCTGTATGCGCCATACGGCGTGCACGTATAGAAGGCTGGTGTCGTCAGGCAAAAATCGTCACTCTGTTTGAGAAAGATGGCAATCAAGCGCGATGGCTTGTGAAATCATCGATCTGACCGAGCGAAAGGAGGAATTCCATTGCCTTATGAAACGTTGCGCCTAGAACGGCGGGACAAAGGGGTGGCTTGGGTCATCATCGACAACCCGCCGGCGAACGCCATTAGCGAGCGGCTGATGGAAGAGTTGGAACAAGCGGCCGATGAATTGGAAGCCGACCGCGGCGTGCGCGTTGTCGTCATCGCGTCGGCGCATCCGAAAACGTTTCTCGCCGGCGCGGATTTAAAGGACATGATTCAGCGGGGAACCCAGTTTGCCGGCAACGAATCCGGCATCGCCGAACAAAGCGCCCGCATGCAGCGCTGCTTCGACCGCTTTGCCACGATGCCGAAGCCGGTCATCGCCGCCATTAACGGCTACGCGCTTGGCGGCGGCTGCGAGCTCGCCTTGGCGTGCGATTTCCGCATCATGGGCGGAGGAAAAATCGGCCTGACGGAAGTATCGCTCGGCCTGATCCCTGGCGCGGGCGGCACGCAGCGGCTGACGCGCCTCATCGGGCGGGCGAAAGCGACCGAACTCATTTTTCTCGCCAAACGGTTGGACCCGCAAGAAGCGCTTGAACTCGGCCTCGTTCATCGCGTCACGTCCCCGGAGCGGCTCGAAGAGGAAGCGACGGCATTGGCCGAACAGCTGTCGGAAGGAGCGGTGCGGGCGATGGGGCTTGCCAAGCGGGCCATCTATGCGGCCGAGGCGCTCCCGGACGACGGTTTTGGCATCGAAGCGGCGTCATTTGCGGCCACGTTTAAGACGGGAGAGCCGGCGATCGGGCTGGCGGCGTTTTTCCAAAAGAAACAACCGCAATTTTTACGGTAAATGGAGGGATCACCGATGTCGTCATGGGCGGAGCTGCTGAAAGGAAAAGTGGCGGTCGTCACCGGCGCTTCGCGGGGGCTCGGGCGCGCGGACGCCTTGGCGCTCGCGGAAGCCGGGGCAGATGTCGTCATTACCGATATTTTGCTTGAATCGGATGAAGAAAGCAAACAGACGGCGCAAAAATATGGGCCGCTCTCGCAAGTGATGCAAAGCACGAAAGTTGTCTATGCCGAAAAAACGGCCGAGGAAATCCGCGCCATGGGGCGGCGGGCGCTGGCTCTCAAAATGGACGTCACCGACCGCCAGCAGGTGAAGGAAGTATTCGCCCGCGTCAAGGAAGAGTTCGGTTCGATTGATATTTTGGTCAACAATGCGGGCACGCTCGACCACGTTTCGCAAATTGAAAAGCAAAACGACGACTTTTGGGAGCGCGATTTGCGGGTGAACTTGACCGGCACGTACAACTGCACGAAAGCGGTATGGCCGTATATGAAAGAGCAAGGATGGGGGCGGATCATCAACATGTCGTCGGTTGCCGGGACGCTTGGCGGCTTCGGCCAGGCGAGCTATTCGGCGACAAAAGGAGCGGTGTTGAGCTTTACGAAAAGCATGGCGCTTGAAGGGGCGCGCTACGGCATCACCGTCAACGCCATCGTGCCGGGCATCATCAATACGGAAGCGTTCCGCATGGGCAACCCGAAAATGAACGAGCGGATGATCCAACGCACGGCGTTCCGCCGCCCGGGCGAGCCGGAAGATGTGGCCAACGCCATCGTGTTCCTTTGCTCGGATAAAGCGAAATACATTACTGGGATCGGGTTGAACGTATCAGGCGGCATTGAATTGTTTACGTTTTGACGAAACGGCCGCTGCGTTTTGAGGCGTGCCATCGGAGGAGATTCGATTTTCACAAAGAACAGGAGGAGGGGCATGAGGGAAGTCGTTATTATCGACGCTGTGCGCACGGCGATCGGCAAGAAAAAAGGGGCGCTCTCGAACGTCCATCCGGTCGATTTGCTTGTTCCGGTGCTGCGGGCGCTTGTCGATCGAAATGGGCTGGATGCCAGCTTGGTGGAAGACGTTGTCGTCGGCTGCGTGACGATGACCGGGGAACAAGGCGGCAATATCGGCCGCCAGGCGGTGCTCGCCGCCGGATTCCCGGTGGAGGTTCCGGCGTTTTCGTTAAACCGGATGTGCGGCTCGAGCCAGCAAGCCATCCATAACGCGGCGCAGGCCATTTTGGCCGGCGACATCGACATTGCCATCGCCGCTGGGGTCGAAAGCATGACGCGCGTTCCGATGGGAAGCGACATGGGGCGGTTCAGCCGCCAGCTGACAAGCCGGTACAACATTGTGCCGCAAGGAATTTCGGCGGAGATGATTGCAAAAAAATGGGAATTGTCGCGGGAAGAGCTTGATGAGTTTTCCTTGCAAAGCCATGAAAAAGCGGCGGCGGCAACCGACCGCGGGATGTTTGAGCGGGAAATCATTCCGCTTGACGTGCCGGGCGAGGAGGGGGCGGTGTCCTTCACCCGCGACGAAGGGATTCGGCGCGACACCTCGCTCGAAAAGTTAGCGGCGTTAACGCCGTCGTTTCAGCCGAAAGGCGGCGTCATCACCGCCGGCAATTCCAGCCAAGTGAGCGACGGAGCGGCCGGCGTGCTGCTTATGTCCGCAGAAAAGGCGGCAGCGCTTGGCTTGCGGCCTAGGGCCCGCATCGTCGCCCGCACCGTCGTCGGCGAAGATCCGGTCATGATGCTCACCGGCATTATTCCCGCGACGAGAAGCGTTTTGCAAAAGGCCGGTTTGCGCCTCGATCAAATGGATGCGATCGAGGTCAATGAAGCGTTTGCTTCGGTCGTCAAAGCATGGGAGCGAGAACTTGAGCCGGATATGACGAAAGTGAACCCGCGCGGCGGGGCGATCGCCCTCGGCCATCCGCTTGGCGCGAGCGGAGCCCGGTTGATGACCACGCTGCTCCATGAGCTTGAGGATATGAACGGGAAATATGGGCTTCAAGTCATGTGCATCGGCTTTGGCATGGCAACCGCCACCGTGATTGAACGGCTGTAAACAAAAGGAACAACGCCAGTGCGCATCGCTCTAGGAGGCCGGTGAGTTAACGGAAAATGCAGTTCAACATGGGTGTTTCTCAAATGGAAAAACCTTATAGATCTTTCTTTTCAAGGCCGGCGGCCGTCGAAAACATAAAAAAGCCTTATAGATCTTTCTTTTCTCTTCACTTGAGAACCATCGATTTAAAGGGGAATGGTTGTTGTTCGCAGCTTTTAGACTGAGCCGGAAAGGAGGGAAGCTGTTTGCACGCGTCGATTGAAACGGCAAAGCCGAAACCGGAGCGCGACTGGGCAGCGGTCGGCGCCGCCATTGAGGAGGAGCTGGCTGCCATTACGGCGGGAAAACGGCGGCGGAAAATCATCGCCACGCTCGTCAAAAACGGGCTTGGCATGGTGCTTGGCGACGCCATCGCCCATAAGCTGCGGGGGAAAAAGGGAGACCATGACTATTGGCGCCATATTGGCCGGCGACTGCGCTTGGCGTTCGAGGAGCTCGGCCCGACGTTCATCAAACTCGGGCAAGTGCTCGTCACAAGGCAAGACTTATTGCCGGAACCGATTACGCTCGAACTTGAAAGATTACTTGACCGCGTGCCGCCCATTGAGTTTGCCAAAATCGAGTACATTTTGGAGCGGGAACTGCCCGACGGCCTCGAGACGTTTGAATGGATCGAAGAAGAGCCGCTCGGTTCGGCGTCGCTTGCGCAAGTATATAAAGCAAAGTTGAAAGACGGACCTGTTGTGGCCGTGAAAGTCGTGCGCCCGACGGTCGAAAAGCTGTTTCAGACCGATATCGCCATCATCAAAAACATGGCCGCCCGCCTGCAAAAGCGGCTGCCGCCCGAACTGCAGGCTGCTCTCGACTTGGGAGGCCTCGTGCAAGATTATTACAGCAGCGCCATGGATGAGCTTGACATGACGGAAGAAGCAAGAAAAATGCGAGAAATGAAGCAAAAGTACGAAAGGAGGGCTGAACATGTCACGGTTCCGCACGTGTATGAAGCGACGAAAAGCGTATTGATCATGGAGTACATTGACGGTTGGCTCATTAAAGATTTTCCCGTCGATTTTCTCACCTTTGAAGAACGGGTCAACATTATGATCGACCTTGTCCATCATTACGTGCAAACGATGCTTGATGGTCACTACCATGCGGATGCCCACGGCTCCAACATTATGATCGACAAGCGGACGAAAAAGGCGGTCATCATCGACTGGGGTATGACCGGGCGGATGGACAGCATCATGGCGCAAATTTTAATGCGCGTCATTTTGCACATCCAGCTCAATCAGGCGGAAGACGCAGCTGAAGTGTTTATGGAACTCATGTCGCCCACCATTTACACCGATGTCACCAAACTGAAAGATGAACTGCGGACGTTGACGTTAAACTACGTCTCCGCCCACCAAGGAAGCAGCCGCTACAACTACGGCCGCCTCGTCCTCGAAGCGACGGCGATCGGGCTCCGCAACTACTGCAAAGTGCCCAACGGCTTGGCGCTTTGGGCGAAAGGATTTTCCGCCACCGAAGGGACGGCGCGCTGGATCTGTCCGGAAATCTCGTACGGCGAGGTCGTTGAGGCGTATGAAATTCCGATTTTAAAAAGCATTCTCGGAAAGCGCTTTAATTTCCGCGCCAACGCCAGCTTTGTCGCTGAAACGGCGGAAATGATCGCCACCTTCCCGCGCCGATTCAACAAAGTGCTTGAGACGCTTTCGGAAAACAAATGGCGCATGACCGTGCAAGTCCAAACCGACCCGGTGACGCGCAATATGCTCAATCAAATCGCCAACCGGCTGGCGCTTTCCCTTATTACGTTTGCCATCATTATGGCCACCGGGTTTATTGTCGCCAGCATCCCGGGCGGAACGTTTCTCGGCATGGAGAAAACGACGATCGCCAACATCGGCTTGGCCGCTTCTGTCATCTTGGTCGTTTTCCTTGGCTGGCGGCTGTTCCGCACGCGCAGACAGCGGCCGCGATTTTAAAGAGGGGGGAAAAACGTGCGCGAGGAACAAGAAGAGCTGACGATGTCAAAGCGCATCGAGGCGTTTTACCGGCAAAGCGGAGGGCCGGGCAATCCGACGATCCGGAGGCTGCTTGATAGGCATTTGCTTTATGGAAAGGATCATGGCATTCCAGGAAAACGGGAAGAATTCGAAGACGCGTTTCGTGAGGTGTTTTTGCAAGATCATTCAACACGCTCGCTTATTCTCGGTTTTTTTAAGCTGAAATCAGCGCTCAAGCAGGAATGGGACGCCTATTTGGATGCATTGCGGGGCCGCGGCACCCGTGAAGAGGAAGAGGATATGGCCGGCAAGCGGGCGTAATGGGCGGATGGAAAAGGAGGGAACAACATGGCAAAAGCCGCAGTATTGCATCGCTACGGGGAGCCGCTGGCGATCGAAGAAGTGGATGTGGCGCGCCCGCGGCGCGGGGAAGTCAAAGTGAAACTGAAAGCGGCGGGCCTTTGCCATAGCGATTGGCATGTGGTTCAAGGGCAATTGCCGCTCCCGCTTCCCATTGTGCTCGGCCACGAAGGAGCGGGCATTGTCGAGGAAGTCGGGGAAGGAGTGACAAGTGTCAAACAAGGCGATCATGTGGTGCTCAATTGGGTGCCGTCATGCGGCGTTTGCCATTACTGCCGCACCGGACGGCCCGATCTGTGCGAGGAGGCGGCTCGGCTGACGGCGACCGGAACACTGCCGGATGGGACGACGCGCTTTTCGCTACGGGGAAAGCCGGTCTATCAATTTTTAACCGCCGGAGCGTTCAGCGAATACACCGTCGTGCCGGAACAGGCGGCCATCCCGATTCGCCGCGATGTGCCGTTTGAGCTGGCGGCGTTGATCAGCTGCAGCGTCATGACCGGGGTGGGAGCGGTCATTCATTCCGCCCGCGTTCGCCCGGGCAGCACGGTCGCTGTGATTGGCGCCGGCGGCGTCGGATTCAACATCATCCAAGGGGCGGCGTTAGCCGGGGCGAAACAAATTATCGCCATCGATGTCATTGAGGAAAAGTTGGCGATGACGAAAACGTTCGGGGCGACGCACACCGTCAACGCCCACGAGGAGGATGCCGTCAGCGCCGTGCTCGACTTGACTGACGGCCTTGGCGTCGACTATGCATTTGAAGCGATCGGACGTCCGGAGACGATGGCCGATGCGTATAACATGACGAGAAAAGCGGGAACGACGGTCATCGTCGGCATCGCCGCCCCGCATGAGACGGTGGAAATCAACGCCTTTTCGCTGCCGTCCCAATCAAAAACGTTGACCGGTTCGTGGCTCGGCCAAGGCAACCCGCCGGTTGACTACCCGAAGCTGCTTGATTTGTACGCGGCGGGCAAGCTGAAGCTCGAACCGCTCATCAGCGCCGTCTATTCGCTCGAGCAAATCAACGACGGGTTCGCCGCCCTAAAGAACGGGCAAAACATTCGCGGCCTCATCCGCTTTGAGGAATAAGACGACAAGCCGCCCCACGTACGCTTGGGCGAACAAACAAGAGGATCTGTTGGGCGGCTGGAAAGAGGGCGTTCCATCTGCCCTTGGCCGAAAACGGGAAGACCGGTGTTTTGGCGAGCAAACGAGGGGATCGAAAAACGTTGAACGATCGAGACGAGAGGGGGATATGCATGCCGGTGTTTCAAAGCGAGCAAGAATTGTACGACGTCCTCGGCCGCTTTTTTGAGAGGGTGGCGGAGACGGAAGAGTCAAAGGAATTGATCGCATCGACGGAGCTAGGCCCCGGCTATGACGCGTATGTCCAATATATTTTTCATAAGCCGGAAGCGAAAATCACATGGACCGAAGAAAACGGAAAGTTGAAAATCGTCTGCGGCGAAACGGAATTGCGCCCGGAGCTCATTTTTGAGCAGACGGCTGATGTCGGGCATAAGTTTTGGCTAGGACGGCTCGACTTGCAGCAGGCGCTCGCCCGCCAGCAAATCAAAGTGCGAGGGCCGCTTGTGAACGCCTTGAAAGTGCTGCCGCAGCTGGACGCCATTTACCCGGCGTACCGCGAATATTTGCAGGAAATCGGGCGGAATGACTTGCTGCTGTAGCGGGCAGGGCTGACGGCGGCCTGGCCGCCGCGAAGACGGATCGGGCGAAGCGGCGCCTCGCCGTGCGCCCGATATAGCACGAAACCGAACAGAAATGGGTAGACCGTTCGAAACGTTGCCTGACATTTGAGGCGGCTCATTCATTAGGAGCATTCTCAAGCGGCCTCTCCTCCCTTTGCTGGAAGGAAGGGGGAGCTTTGGAAAGGGGAGACGATGATGATTTCCGCGAAAGCGACAGAAGCTCACTTATGGATCGGCGGCGAATGGCGGCCGGCGGCGGACGGCGCCATGTTTGACGTCATCGACCCGGCGACAGGCCAAGTGACGGCCCGTGTGGCCAACGCCGGGGAAAAAGATGTCAGCATCGCGGTCGCCATCGCCGAAGAGGCGTTTGCGGACCGGCGCTGGCTGTCGATTCCGCCGCTCGAGCGCGGGCGCATCTTGCGGCGCATTGCCGAGTTGATCCGCCAGCACCATTACGAACTGGCGCAGCTGATGACACGAGAAAACGGCATGCCGATGAATCAAGCGCTGTTTATCGAAATTCCGCTTGCCGCCGACTGTTTTGACTTTTTTGCCTCGCTCGTCGTCCAGCCGCAAGGGGACGTGCTGCCGTTTTCCGTCGCCGGCTCGGCGCCCGATTATGTGGCGTGGACGGTGAAAGAGCCGATCGGGGTTGCCGGGCTCATCACCCCGTGGAACTTTCCGTTGCTTATGCCGACGTGGAAAATCGCTCCGGCGTTGGCGGCCGGCTGTACGATGGTGTTAAAACCGGCGCCGGAAACGCCGCTTACGGCGTTGAAGCTTGCGGAGATTTGCCATGAGGCCGGCGTGCCGGAGGGGGTCGTCAACGTCTTGCCGGGGCTGGATGAGGCCGGCAAAGCGCTCGTCCGCCATCCGGGCGTGCCGAAAATCGCGTTTACCGGCGAGACGGAAACCGGGCGCCATATCTTGCAAGCGGCTGCCCCCCATATTAAGCGGGTGACGCTCGAGCTCGGCGGGAAGTCGCCGAATATCATCTTTGCGGACGCGGATCTTGAACAGGCGGCGAAAAGCGCGCTGTTTGGCGTGTTCTACAATTCAGGGCAAGTGTGCCAAGCGGGAAGCCGCATTTTAGTCGAACAGCCCATTTATGAGGAGTTTGTCGTGAAGCTTGCCGACAGGGCGAAAAAGCTGAAAGTCGGGCCCGGCACGGATGCGCGCAGCGACCTTGGCCCCGTCATCAGCCGGGAGCAATACGACAAAGTGCTCCGCTATATCGACATCGGCAAGCAGGAAGGGGCGAAGCTCGTTGCAGGAGGGAGCGCTTTAGATGGGCTTGGCGGCGGCTATTTTATCGAACCGACTGTCTTTGCCGATGTATCGCCATCGATGTGCATCGCCCGTGAAGAAATTTTCGGGCCGGTCGCCGCTGTCATTCCGTTTCAAGATGAAGAGGAAGCGGTTCGCATCGCCAACGATACGATTTATGGCTTGGCTGCCGCTGTTTGGACGAACGATATCAAACGGGCGCTCCGCTTAGCGCAGCGGGTGAAAAGCGGAACTGTGTGGATCAACACGTACCAAGTGCTGTCCCCGACCGCCCCGTTTGGCGGCTACAAGCAAAGCGGCCTCGGCCGCGAGCTCGGGATGCAGGCGCTCGAGCCGTACATGGAGACGAAAACGATCATTTGCGATATCAACGAACGGCCAATGACATTGTTTTAAGGAGGGGAATCCGATGGTCCACCATAATGGATTTCAAACGGTGAAAGGAACGATCGATTGGGAGCATCCGATGTACAAACTGTACGAAAAAGCAAAGCGGAATGGGAAATGGAATCCCGCGGACATCGACTTCAGCCAGGATCAAAAAGATTTCGCCAGTCTGACGAGCGAAGAAAAAATTGCGGCATTGCCGCTCGTTGCCGGATTTTCCGCTGGAGAGGAAGCGGTGACGCTCGATATTTTGCCGATGACGAACGCCCTCGCGCGCCAAGGGCGGCTCGAAGATGTGATGTTTTTGACGACGTTTATGCATGATGAAGCGAAACATGTCGAGATGTTTTCCCGCTGGCAGCAAGCCGTCGGCATCGGGCAAATGGATTTATCCGTCTTCCATAATGACCATTATAAACGCATTTTTTACGAGGCGCTGCCGGAGGCGATGAACCGGCTGTACACCGACGATTCCCCGGAAGCGATCATTCGCGCCGCCACCGTCTACAACATGATCGTCGAAGGGACGCTCGCCGAATCGGGCTATTACACGTTCCGGCAAATTTACAAAAAAGCCGGGCTGTTCCCAGGCCTTTTGCAAGGGATCGATTACTTGAACATGGACGAAGGCCGCCATATTCAGTTCGGCATTTATACGATTCAGCGGCTCGTCAACGAAAACGAGCGGTATTACGATTTGTTCATCAAGTATATGGATGAATTATGGCCGCACGTCGTCGGCTACGTCGCCTATTTGACCGAGCTTGGACAACGCCAGCAGCAGCTCGCTCGCACGTATGCGTTGGAAATTGACTATGAGCTGCTGAACAACTATGTCGTCAAACAATTCAACATTCGCAAAAAACAAATCAGCCGAGCGAAACGGTATGACAGCGTTGAGGAGCTCGAAAAAACGTTGAGTGAGGCGGAACGTTGAAAATCGGCGCAGGGTTGCTGACAGGGGGATGAAGATGGCTGAACGCTTGAGAAAACTTGTTGCCCTTTCCGTTGTGACCGTTTTGGCTGCCGTTGTTGGCTGGCTTTTGGGCGGCGCCGGCCGGGCGGCGGCAGAAGGACAGGAACCGTCCGGATTTGTCATACATGCAGATAAAGTGGTTGGGACGATCGATTTAGGAGGAATCATTCTAAAAGTCCCCGTCGTTTTCACGGGAGATATGCCCATCGCCTTTATTCAAGCGAAAATATACGGGATGACATTGACGAAACAACAAACGATCGCGGGGCACACCGTGTCGTTTACGTTCCATACCGATCAAGTTGCGCGGACAAAATGGATGAAAATGAGAGTGAAAAAAATGGAAATCGGCGGGCTGTGCATGGATGGCGTGCCGCTTGTCGAGCAATGTTTGAAAGATGTAACGGTAGTCGCGACAGAACTGACGGCGGATGAGCTTACCATTCCGCAGTTATCCGCTGCTGCGGCGTTCGGAACGGCTTCAGTGGATAATGGCAGCTCGATGAAATCGAATGGGGGCCAACCGCCAGAGACGTCAACGGAAACCGATCAGCCGGCTGCGCCGTCATCAGGAGAAAAGCCAACCGCGCCATCGGAACCGAGCGCATCGCCGGATGAACCATCTTCCGCTGCGCCCAGTGGGCCGACGAATGGAAGCAGCAATGGGGCGGGGGACGGAAACGATCCGCCATCCGCAAAACCGGCACCTGAGAAAGAAGAGATGCCATCGATCCCAACTGCTCCCGCCGAGCCGCCGTCAACCATCACCGTTCCATCGCCTGACCCGGCGGGCGGGTTGATCGAGGAAGTGAAAGAAGAACAGAAGAAAACAAGCGAGCTGATCGACCAAATCAGCGACGCGGTGCAATCCGGGGTGAGCGGGAAGACGCTCGATGGCATCGAGCAGATGATCCGCAGCCAGACGGAGCAGCTGACTGAACAGCTGGCACAAATCGATGCCATCTTGCGGCAGACAAACGAACAGTTGAAAAACATGCAACAGGAGCTGGATCAGAAGAAGCAAACGGATGGGGCATGGGGTGGACAACTGTTGCCAACGCGAGGGCTGCCCGCGCCGCTTCCCGATGCGGGAGAAGTAAAGGAGACGATCAAAGAGGCAGCGGAACGCGTTCAACAGTATGAAGCGCAGCTTGAACAGCTGCAGAAAGTGAAACAACAGCTGGAACAACAGAAAAAAGAGCTGAAAAGCTGGCTGCGGGCGCTGCCATAAGTGGGAAGGGGTGCGCCGAATCAACGGACATGTTGCGCAAGCCGCAAAAAAGGGCGATTTCCGCCCTTTTTTGCGGAGCGTGACGTGCAAAATAAAAAGCAGCACGCTTGCCTTTTTTCTTGGCCCCAGAGGGGAAGACGATTCAAATGATGCCGTCGCGGATGGCTTTTACAATCGCTTCGGTTCGATTTTTGGCATTCATTTTTTGCAAAATGGCCGACACATAGTCGCGCACCGTATACTCGCTCAAATGGAGACGCTTCGCCGCTTCGTAGGTCGACGCTCCTTCAGCGACCAGCTTTAGCACCTCGATTTCCCTCGGTGATAAATGCGGCGTCGATTGAACCAGCTCCGGACGCCCGCCGCTGAATTTTGCCAACATTTCCCCAGCGCTTTGGCCGAATTTCATGACAGCGGTGTAAATATCGTTTGACAATTGAAACGACGTTCCTGGGCCGCAATCCAAGATGGCCGCGCCGATGAGACGGCTCTCCGATGGAACATAGATCGGGGCGATGACGATCGACTCGAGCTGAAATTGCTCTACATATTTCGCCGGCAGCCCTTGAGAGGCGCGGGGCACATAAATGGGCGGCACATTCGTCATATGGCGCCCAAGCCATTGCAGCCGTTGAATGTACTGCTTGATAATGGGAAGGCGGTCAATATGTTCATGAATGCTTTTGATTTGGTTATTGTCCAGCTGATAGCCGTACAATCCGAAACCGCTTTCATCAGCGCTCGAGTAGGCGAACAGCGCGCATCGTTCAAACGGCAAGTACGCGACAAACCCCGATGAAATGTATTCAATCGCTTCGTGCAGCGATTTGGCACGCATAATCCATTGGTCGAATAAAAGAGCCGCGTCTTTCCAAAGCGTTTGCTCTTTTGTACGAGCCGTTGCCGCTTGAGTAGTATGGAACTGTTCGAGAGCGTGCAAAAGAAACGGAATGACGAGGCGCTCCTCTTCTTCCGCGCACACGAGAAACATGGCATCGCCCCAAGGAAGGGGGACGAGGCGCCAGCGTTTTCCTTCTTCTCCCATACAGGAGAGAATGTGCTCACACAGCGAAAACATCGTTTCCCCTTGCTTCACGCTCTCGACGAGAGAGGGACTGGCATCGCCGTACCATTTTTCCACATATAAGCTTCCGTCCGCGGATTTCGCGAGCCGGGCGATCCACGCGACCGGGAGCTGCTTGAAGGAAGCGAGCTGTTCAAGAAAACGGTCCCAATCAGGTTCCATACAGCCGGAAGAGTTGATCAACTCATGAAGTTTCGAAAAAACGTATTGAATGGCTTGGTGGGAACGGAATTCTGTGATGCCTGACGACTGAATCGTTTCATGGATCGCATTTTCCATCATGGTCAACATGACGGTCGTTTGGTTGGGCGACAGTTCGCCCACCTTGATTTCCCACTCGCGCCGCAATGCGGCCAGCCACTCGCCGGCGTCATTGACTGGATGCAACCATTGGGAAGAGAAAGCATCGATGGCAAGCTTCAGAGGTCGGGCGGCTGCGTGCTGCTTGTCTTGCAATTCGTCGCATTGATCCAGCCAAGCGGACAGGATGTCGTCCCGGTGCTGCTGAATAATCATCCAGCCTTCTTGCAAAATCGTCCCTAATTTGTCGGATAAGCTAAGGCGCATTCGCTTTTCCCTCCTTTTTCCACTGCCTTTGCTTTCTCTTTGTCGTACATGGATAGGGAGTCCATTGAACATGGCTAGAAAGGCGAAAGAACAGGCGGTTTTTTAAATATATGTGTTAATATTATAACAATTCTGTCTATTACTCGACAAATGGTTTGCGAAGAACATTTCGTCATTGTACGATAGAAACAGAATGAGGAGAGGAGAGCACGAATCGATGAGCACATTTGCGCATAAACAAGAAGCTCCCAAAACCGTCCGCTGCAAAGTCATCACCATCAGCGACACAAGAACCGAGGAAACCGACTGGAGCGGCCGGCTGATGATCGAGCTGCTCACCGAGGCCGGGCATGAGGTGGTCGACTATGAGATTGTCAAAGACGAAGAGGACGCTATTCGCGAGGCGGTGCTTGCCGGCTGCCGCCACGCCGATGTCGATGCGGTGCTCACAAACGGCGGCACCGGCATCGCCAAGCGCGACGTGACGATCGAAACGGTGAAAGCGCTGCTTGAGAAAGAACTCGTCGGCTTTGGCGAGCTGTTCCGCTTCCTAAGCTACACCGAAGACATCGGCCCGGCCGCCATGCTGTCGCGCGCCATCGCCGGCGTGGCGATGGATACCGCCATCTTTTGCACCCCCGGCTCCACCGGCGCCGTGCGGCTGGCGATGACGAAGCTCATTTTGCCGGAATTGGGGCATGTGGTGAGGGAAGTGCGGAAAGATGGGAAGAAGTAGCGGAAGCTGCCCCGGCTAAAGGAGATGTTGGGCATCGGAAAAGATGAGAAATAACGGCTAAGAGGATGCTCCGTTGCCGGGGCATCCTCTTTGTCGGTTAGGCCTTGATCTGCTTTTCCCTTTCTTGATTGCGAAGGATGAACCGCTGGATTTTTCCGCTCGGCGTTTTCGGCAACTCAGCGACAAATTCGACTTCGCGCGGGTATTCATGCTTCGATAAGCGCGTTTTGACGAACAAGGACAGCTCTTCGGCCAGCTCGTCCGACGGCGCAAAGCCTTCTGCGAGCACGACAAACGCTTTGACGATTTCTCCTTTGACGGGATCCGGCTTCCCGACGGCGGCTGCTTCGACGACGGCCGGATGCTCAAGGAGGCAGCTTTCGATTTCGAAAGGCCCGATGCGGTAGCCGGCGCTCGAGATGATGTCGTCCGCCCGCCCTTGGAACCAGAAATACCCGTCTTCGTCTTTTGTCGCCAAGTCGCCGGTCAAAAACCACTTGCCGACGAGCCGCTCGGCTGTTTTTTCGGGATCTTTCCAATACCCTTTAAAGACGTTCGGGATCGAATCGGTGTTAAAGGCAATTTGTCCCACTTCGCCGTCGGCGACCGGAGTCCCGTCCTCGCCGAGCAGGGCGACGTCAAAGCCCGGCAGCGGCCATCCCATCGAACCCGGCCGGATGTCCATCTCGGCGGCGTTGAAGTTCCCGATCAGCATCAACGTTTCCGACAACCCATAATGGTCATGGATCGTGACGCCCAAGTGCTCTTGGAAAAAGCGGATGACTTCTGGATTGAGCGGCTCGCCGGCCGAGCTCATGGCGCGCACGTTCAGTTGATAGCGGCGGATGATGTCCGCGCCGGCCGCCGCCATCGCCCGGTACGCGGTCGGGGCGTAAGCAAAGTTGGTGACGCCGTACTTTTCCATCAAGGAATAGCACGTTTCCGGTTTGAACGGCCCTTCGTAAAAGACGATCGGCACCCCAAAGGCCATCGGCGCAAAGGTGCAAAAGATGAGTCCGTACGCCCAACCCGGATCCGCTCCGCCGAAAAAGATATCGTCATCGCGCAGGCCAATCGCATAGCGCATATACGGATAAATGTTGATGAGCACGTTGTGCGGCCACATGGCGCCTTTTGGCATCCCGGTCGACCCGGACGTGTACTGAATCGCGAGCAGATCGTCGACCGTCGTTTCCTCGATCGAGTGCTCAGTCGGCGCTTTTGAAAGCGTTTCCCAAAATGGGTGGTCTTGACCATCCGATGATCCGTCAATGACAAAAATGTGTTCCAATGTCGGCATGTTCTCCCGCGGCGGCAGTTTGGCGCGCTGTTCGTTGTTCGTCAAGAGGACTTTCGCCTCGGAATGGTTGATGCGATATTCGATCGCCTGCGGGCCAAACGCGGTAAAGAGCGGCACATACACAGCGCCGACTTTCCAAGCCGCCAAAATGTAGACGACAAGGGCCGGGTTTTTTGGCATGAGCGCGCAGACGCGATCCCCTTTTTTCACGCCGAGCCGGCGGAACACGTTCGCCATTTGGTTGGACCAATCGCGCAACTGCCGATAGGTGATCGTTTTTTGCTCTCCTAAAGCGTTTTCATAAAACAGCGCAATGCGGTTCGGATCCTCGGCATACCGGTCGCATGCTTCATGGGCGGCGTTGAATCGGCCGCGCGGATCCCCGTCGTAGTGAGCGAATGCCTGATCCCAGGAAAACGATTGGATGATTGAGACAGGTGATGGATTGTTAGTCATGTCTGATCCCTCCGTTGTGTGAAAAGGAGTCAAATTAATAATAATTGAAATAGAAGTAAAATTCAATACATTGTTAAAGAACAGTGTCATAGCAAGTGAATCTGTTTGAATACAACAACTGACATTTCGCACCCTCTCGATAAAAATCGAAAGGATTTTTGATTCCGATGCTTAATTCAACAACACATACGCCATGAACGCCGAAACAAATTGATGGTATACCGAGTTTTCGGTGGTGCCAAACAAGGTCGGGACATTGAGATATTGTTTTACCCAACGGAAAAACACTTCGACAGTCCAACGTTCTTGATAGATGTCAGCGATCGTTTCAGTGGACGCATTCAAGATGTTCGTCACGACGCGAATGTCGTGGCCGTTCGCATCTCGAAAGATCACCACCCGGTGACGCTTGGTGGAGCGGCATTGTTTCGTTCCCAGCTGGCGCGTGAAATCGGCTTGAACCGATGATGATGCACATGGAAGGCGTTTCAAGCTTTTTTCTGATGAATCTCGACGGTTGTCTTTCATCCGGATGACAAACAACTGATGCTGCTCGGCAAATCGGTCGATGCGTTCGATTTTGAAATACGCTCGGTCTTCCACCAGCACCTGTTGGAGGTTCGTCAGTTGTTCTCCCACAGGGACATCGTGACGCAGCCCGATCGTTTCCACCACGTCTGCCGGTGATGAGGATTCCGGCGAATAAGCGACGTGCAGCTTCACTCCGGCGCGTTCGCCGTGATACGGAGCCCATGGGAGGCGGTTTTTCCCGACCGTGACCCCGTGGTCGAATCCACCACCCGAAGCGGTGTGGGAAACCGAAGGGAACGGCGGGTTTGGCGGTTGCACTTGGAAACGATCAGGGCCAATAAGCGTTTCATGACGTCGTACCATTGTTTTTTGGAAGCGCAATAGCCCATATCCGCGATCCCACGGAATCGTTTGACGCGCTCCATTCTCCCGGGAGGGCACAACGGAAGCGGCATACTGTCGACGACGGCATAGGCATGGTGTTGACCATGTCCGCTCACGACGGCGGATCCATTTCAACGCGAAGCCAAGCGCGCGGCAGCGGCGGTTGTACCGGGAACGTTGGAGAAACTGGCCGTCGGTGAACAAATTGCCGGTGACAAAGCGATGCCAGGCCCGTTCGGAAGAAAAACCAAGCAGCTTTCCTAAAATATGAATAGCCATGACCACATCATCTTCTTGCTTGACCAAGTGGCGGTTGCGACGATGAAGATGCGCCTGAATCAACGACAGTTGAGCAGAGACAAACAAGAAAATAGCGGCATATTGCTTTTGCAGTTTGGCTTGATCTGTAGTAAAATGAAAGTGCTCTTGCAAGGGGATCTCTCCTTTCGAATGGTAGGTAGCACTTTCATTCTACAGGAGATCCGCCAGCAAGGGCTATTTTTATGCTTGTTTGAGTTTATCTAGCACCATGGGTATAAAAAATATATACCAATAACATTAGAAAAATATTAGAATTTCGGTCTATGCTAAATGCAGAAAAGAAGTTTTTCAGTTTTCGCATTAACTACTTGGTGAAAAAGGACGGAATCAATGATATCTTCATCAAGTAGTTAATGATAAATATCGACAATGGGTGGGACGACAGCTTTCGCAACACATCATCGATGGCCGAGAGAGTGTCCCGGTAGGATGGGATGCGATCGAACAGCACGACCTTTTTCACGGCGTCAAACAGAAAGAACAAGTCATGCCATCGCCCTTTGACGCGAATATACGTCTCGTCTCCGCAGAACGAGCCGGACAGCTCGTACAACCGGTCGATCAAGGGCTTGACCAAGAGAGCGACGCTGTTGGCATAGTTGAGCACCGTTTGATGGGAGATCGAGACGCCATGGGTGGTGTCGTTACCTCAATGATGGCCGAAACCAACGGGGGTGGCTAGCTGTTTTCTTCCAACCGTTGAAACTCAAGGGAAAACCGCGAGTGTGGAGGATTAACTTTTGACAATACCAAATCATTGGAATTGTCCAGTTGGGAAATGTATATATTGGCGTTGTAGGAAATCAAAACGGTGTAGAGGATGGATATTTTTACACTAGAACAAATTAAATAATGAGAATAACGCTCTAGGGGGGAACGATTTGAAGAGAAAACGGATAATGATTTTCATTTCTGTCATTGTGTTATTTTTTATATTGTTATTTTTGGGAATATATTCCTTTTACTCCAGTGGGGGACATACATTTCGTCTAGGCGGATAAAAGGATGATGACGGGCGATTCCAAGTTCCGAAAAGAGCCGGATCACACACCCTGCTATAGAAGGCTGGTGAAAAACAACAGATTCGCCCGATTTGCGAAAAATCGCTAGGAATAAAGTTATGGTGTTGCAAAGTTTCTCAATTTGAGAAACATTGTTGGAGAGCAGTATTTCCCGTTAAATCACCCGCCTTATAGGCTCTTCGTGCGAGGGGGATGAAAACACTGAAGAGGAGCTCCCCAGCTTGAGCGCTCCTCTTTATCTTTCATCAATCCCAAGAAAGTTTTCGTTTGCGCCAGCGTATCCTTCGTCATCGCGGCGGAATCCGCCGCATCAATCCATTCCCCCCGATCTTCTGGTCAAAATCGTTGCGGCCGCATGTGAAAAGCGGTTTGTCTGCCGTCTTCAAAAAGGGGATAAGCGGCATCGGCGCTCATTTATTATGGGGTGTCATTGGTTTTCGACCCGCTTTTTTTCTCTGCCAGCGATGAAACGGATGGAGCAGCGCGATACCAAATCCATAAATCGTTGACGATCGAAGCGAGCTCGGCGATGTCAGCGTTGAGCTGGCACGAACGTGCGAAATCCGCTTCTTGTCCGAGCGCGTCTTGTTTTTCGTTGATTTCCCGCTCCAGCGCGGCGATGCGGTCGGGGATCAAGCCGCGGATCGCTTCCCATTCAAGCAAAATCGCCTCTTGTTCGTTCGGGCTGTAGTCCTCCCAAGGCTTGTCCAGATGCGGCAGGCGGATGCCGAGCCGTTTGTCTTCGATGAAGATGCCGTTCATCCTCAATTGGCCCCCTTTTCTTCTTCATATTATACTAAATGTCCCCGCAGGGCATGGTGGAATTTTTATGCTTTTTCATGAATACATATTGAAAAATCATCCGAAAGCTGATAAAGTGATAATGTATCACGATGAATATTTATTTATATTAAAGTATATTTATGTGACAGGAGAGGAGAACGACCATGGCAAATCCAAAATTGGTGTTGGCCTATTCCGGCGGTTTAGATACATCGGTGGCGATCAAATGGCTCCAAGAGCGCGGTTATGATGTGATCGCGTGCTGCTTGGACCTTGGCGAAGGGAAAGACCTTGACTTTGTAAAAGAAAAAGCGCTCAAAGTCGGCGCGATCAAATCGTACGTGATCGACGTCAAAGACGAGTTTGCGAACGAGTATGCGCTCATCGCCTTGCAGGCGAATGCGCTGTATGAAGGGAAATATCCGCTTGTCTCGGCGCTGTCGCGTCCGCTCATCGCGAAAAAACTCGTTGAAATCGCCGAGCTCGAAGGCGCGGTCGCCGTTGCCCACGGCTGCACGGGGAAAGGGAACGACCAAGTGCGCTTTGAAGTGTCGATCAAAGCGCTCAATCCGGATTTGGAAGTGATCGCCCCGGTGCGCGAGTGGAGCTGGTCGCGTGAGGAAGAAATCGAATACGCGAAAAAGCACGGCATTCCGATTCCGGTTGACCTTGACAGCCCGTTTTCGATCGACCAAAACTTGTGGGGCCGAAGCAACGAATGCGGCATTTTGGAAGATCCGTGGGCCGCGCCGCCGGAAGAGGCGTATGAGCTGACCGCTTCGCTCGAGAACGCTCCGGACGTGCCGGATGTGATCGAAATCGGCTTTGAACAAGGCGTGCCGGTGACGTTAAACGGAAAGGCGTATCCGCTCGCGCAACTCATTTTGGAGCTGAACGCGTTGGCCGGCAAGCACGGCGTCGGGCGCATCGACCATGTCGAAAACCGCCTCGTCGGCATCAAGTCGCGCGAAGTGTACGAATGCCCAGGCGCCATCACGCTCATTAAAGCGCATAAAGAACTTGAAGACTTGACATTGGTGAGAGAAGTCGCCCATTTTAAACCGCTGATCGAGCAAAAAATCGCCGAGGTCATTTACAACGGCCTTTGGTTCTCGCCGCTCAAAGACGCGCTTGTCGCGTTTTTGAAAGAAACGCAAAAACACGTCACCGGCGTCGTGCGTGTGAAGCTGTTTAAAGGCCATGCGATCGTCGAAGGGCGCAAATCGCCGTTCTCGCTCTATGATGAAAAATTGGCGACGTACACTTCGGAAGACGAGTTTGACCATCAAGCGGCCGTCGGGTTCATCTCGCTGTACGGCTTGCCGACGAAAGTGCACAGCATCGTGAACAAGCAAAACAAGGCGTCGGTGCCGACTGGACAATGAATCAAGGAATGACACTTCATAAAGGGAAAGGAGGAAGTCGCATTCCTCTGCGGCGAGATTCGTGAAAAAGCTTTGGGGCGGACGGTTTACGAAAACAGCGGAAGAATGGGTCGATGAGTTTGGCGCGTCGATCCCGTTCGACCAAGAGCTCGTGGAAGAAGACATCGAAGGCAGCCTCGCCCATGTGACGATGCTCGGCGAGTGCGGCATTTTGCCGGCGGAAGACGTCGAGAAGATCAAAGGCGGACTGATCCGCCTGTTGGAAAAGGCGAAGCAAGGGGAACTCGAATTTTCCGTTGCGTACGAAGACATTCATTTAAACATTGAAAAAATGTTGATCGACGACATCGGCCCGGTCGGCGGCAAGCTTCACACCGGACGGAGCCGGAACGATCAAGTGGCGACCGATATGCATTTGTATTTGCATAAGCGCGTCACCGAGATTCTCGGCCTCATCCGCGGGCTGCAGCGGGCGCTCATCAAGCAAGCGGAGAAGCATGTCGAAACGATCATGCCGGGGTATACGCATTTGCAGCGGGCGCAGCCGATTTCGTTCGCCCATCATCTGCTGGCGTATTTTTGGATGCTCGAGCGCGATTATGAACGGTTTTCTGAATCGCAAAAACGCATCAACAAGTCGCCGCTCGGCGCCGGGGCGCTCGCCGGGACGACGTTTCCGATCGACCGGAAGCGGACGGCGGAGCTCCTCGGCTTTGCCGATATTTACGAAAACAGCTTGGACGCGGTGAGCGACCGCGACTTCATCATCGAATTTTTGAGCAACAGCTCGATGCTCATGATGCACTTATCGCGGCTCGCCGAAGAGCTCATCCTTTGGTCCAGCCAAGAGTTCCAGTTCATTGAGCTTGACGATGCGTTCGCGACCGGCAGCAGCATCATGCCGCAAAAGAAAAACCCGGACATGGCCGAGCTCATCCGCGGCAAAACCGGCCGGGTGTATGGCCACTTAGTGGCTCTCTTGACGGTGATGAAAGGATTGCCGCTCGCCTACAACAAAGACATGCAAGAAGATAAAGAAGGCATGTTCGATACGGTGAAGACGGTCGTCGGTTCGTTGAAAATTTTCACCGGCATGATCGAGACGATGAACGTTCGTGCTGATGTGATGGAGCGGGCGACGAAACAAGATTTTTCGAACGCGACCGAGCTCGCCGATTACTTGGCCGCGAAAGGCGTCCCATTCCGCGAGGCGCACGAAATCGTCGGCAAGCTCGTCTTGCATTGCATCAAACAAGGCGTCTTTTTGGCCGACTTGCCGCTTGAGGTGTACAAAGAAGCATCGCCGCTCTTTGAAGAAGACATTTATGACGCCTTGAACCCGCGCACGGCGGTCAACCGCCGCAACAGCGCCGGCGGCACCGGTTTTGCCGAAGTGCGCGCGGCGCTTGCGAAAGCGAAACAGTTGCTTGGCACCCCGTAACGGCGGGGTGTTCTTTTTTGACCGTCACGTGCTTTCGCATCGGACAAGGAAGTTTTTCGGTTCATCTGCTTCGTGAGACGAAGACATTATTCTTTCGGCGTCCTGACAACGAGCACGTCGCATTTCGCGTGGCGGACGATGTTTTCGGAAACGCTGCCGATCAAGAGCCGTTCGACCGCGTTTAAACCGGTCGCCCCGCAAACGATGAGATCGGCTTTGTATTTCGGAGCGACGTCTTTGGCGATTTTCACTTTCGGCGAGCCGAATTCGATGTCCGTCTCCACATCGTTGAGCCCAGCGGCAATGGCCTCGTTTTTATACCGTTCGAGCAGCTCGTTCGCATACTGTTCCGACCGTTCGGCAAGAGCGTAGTCGTGCGCTTCAACGGTCGTGAACCCGCGCAAATCGATGATGTGGGACAAAATGAGTTTCGCCCCGTTCTGCTTGGCGATTTGGATGGCTTTTTTCAGCGCCCATTCCGCTTCTTTCGAGCCGTCTACGGCGACGACGATCGTTTTGTACGTCATCGTCATGTTCTCCACTCCCTTTGGATAAAAATGTTGTTTCTATATATAGTATACCCTCCTTGATTTGGCGGGAAACTAGGCCATATATTGAGATTTTGTGAACAAGGGAGGAAGGACGATGGAAAAGCGGTACGACGGATGGCAATATGACGAGGAAGAAGTGCGGACGATCACGGAACAAATTACCGAGTCGTATGAGAGCGGCATTGTTGACAAGGATGAATCATATTACGACCCGCGCCGGGAAGTCGGCGAATAGCCATAGCGCCAACGAGCTATGGTTCTTTTTTTGTATTCGCTCCTGTTTGTAGTAAAGTAAAAATGAAGACAGCGAATGACGAGAAGGAGGGGAAACGGTGCGGCACGCTTTGATTACGGCTGGAGCGAAAGGGTTGGGGAGAAAAGTGACGGAGCTGCTGCTTGAAAAAGGCTATTCGGTGACGGTGAACTACCGGAGCGATGAACAGGCGGTGCGCTCGCTTGCGGAGAAGTACCGCGGCGCCGCTGACCGCCTCCAGTTTGTGCGCGGCGATGTGACGAACAAAGACGATTTGGCGGCGCTTGTTGACGCCGCCATGGAGCGGTTCGGCCGCATTGACTGCCTCATCAACAACGCGGGGCCGTACATTTTCGAGCGGAAAAAGCTGGCCGATTATACGGAAGACGAATGGTACGAAATGATTGAAGGCAATTTGAGCTCGGTGTTCCATTTAGTGAGGCGGACGATCCCGATTATGCGAAAGCAGCGGTTTGGCCGCATCATTACGTACGGGTTTCAAGGAGCGGCGGATGCCCCAGGCTGGGTGCACCGCTCGGCGTTCGGGGCGGCGAAAGTGGGGCTTGTGTCGCTGACGAAAACGATCGCCCTTGAAGAGGCGGAATATGGCATTACCGCCAATATGGTGTGCCCAGGCAACATTGTCGGCGCCATGAAAGAGGCGGGGATCGCCGACGCCCGCGCCAGGCGGGATGCGGAAACGCCGGTCGGGCGCCCGGGAACTGGCGAAGATATCGCCCGCGTGATCGCGTTTTTATGCGAGGACGACTCGGATTTCATCACCGGCGCCGTCATTGACGTCACCGGCGGAGAGAACGTCATCTACCGCCATTTTTTCCAGTAGAATCTTCAGCCGCTTTTCTGATTGCTTTCCGGTTGAACAGGGAACAATAAGGGAAGAACGGAAAGGAAAAAGGAGGAAAAGCGGCCATGAAAATTGGCGTTCCAAAAGAAATCAAAAACAACGAAAACCGCGTCGCCATCACCCCGGCTGGCGTGATGACGCTCGTCAAAGCGGGGCATGACGTGTACGTGGAGACGGAAGCCGGCGCCGGTTCGGGGTTTTCGGACGCGGAATATGAAAAAGCCGGGGCAGTGATCGTGCCGAACGCGGAAGACGCTTGGGCGGCGGAGATGGTGTTGAAAGTGAAAGAACCGTTGCCTGAGGAGTTCCGCTATTTTCGCCCCGGATTGATTTTGTTTACGTATTTGCATTTGGCGGCGGCTGAGGCGCTCACGAAAGCGCTCGTCGAGCAAAAAGTGGTCGGCATCGCTTACGAGACGGTGCAGCTTGAGAACGGCTCGCTGCCGCTGTTGACGCCGATGAGTGAAGTCGCCGGCCGCATGTCGGTGCAAGTCGGCGCCCAGTTTCTCGAGAAGCCGCACGGCGGGAAAGGCATTTTGCTTGGCGGCGTGCCCGGGGTGCGGCGCGGCAAAGTGACGATCATCGGCGGCGGCACAGCGGGGACGAACGCGGCGAAAATCGCGGTCGGCCTCGGAGCGGATGTGACGATTTTGGACATTAACGCCGAGCGGCTGCGCGAGCTGGATGATTTGTTCGGCGACCAAGTGACGACGTTGATGTCCAACTCGTACCATATCGCCGAATGCGTGCGGGAATCGGATTTGGTCGTCGGCGCCGTCTTGATCCCGGGGGCGAAAGCGCCGAAACTGGTGACGGAAGAGATGGTGCGCTCGATGACGCCAGGCTCGGTGTTGGTCGACGTCGCCATTGACCAAGGCGGCATTTTCGAAACGACCGACCGCGTCACGACGCACGACGATCCGACATACGTCAAACACGGCGTCGTCCATTACGCCGTCGCGAACATGCCGGGCGCTGTGCCGCGTACGTCAACGTTTGCCTTGACGAACGTCACGATCCCATACGCCTTGCAAATCGCCAACAAAGGCTACCGCGCCGCCTGCCTCGACAACCCGGCGCTGTTAAAAGGGATCAACACGCTCGACGGGCACATCGTGTACGAAGCGGTCGCGGCGGCGCACAACATGCCGTATACGGATGTTCATCAGTTGTTGCAGTGACGAAAAGACCGGTGGGAGCGCAGCGATTTGCCAGCAAGGAGGCGCAAGCCCGAGCAAACGCTCCATCCGATCAACAGAGCAAAGCTGTCCAATCCGGCCTTGTGGCACGCCGGCGGACAGCTGTTTTAATGCGCTTATTCGCGATAGCCTTTGCCAACGACCTTTCTTTCGTCTTTAGTGACAAACACGCTGATGTCTCCTAGCGTTTCGCTCCGTTACAGAAAAAACGTCTTTCATCCCACGGTTTCAATCGTGGGATGAAAGACGGCGTTGCTCGGCAATCCTTAATTGGATCGCTTCGAGCAGCCATTTTTATCTTTAAGTGTCGCAGTATAATCGTTAAACGGATATAATTCATATATGGGACAAGAATATCGAAGAACGAAAACAACTGAACGCGATGTGGAATCGCAAAAGAAAAGGGGGTGAATCCATGCCCACGATCACACTCAGGCTGGAACTGCACAACCCAACGAAAGCCAAGCAGGAAATGTACGAGCGAATGACAGAATGGAACACAGAATTTGCGAATTGGCTATTGCATCATCCTGAATTAAACAAAGCGACGAGCAAGATATTCAAAGACTTTTCGTCACAAAAGTTTCCTTCTGCTATCGTGAATCAGACGATTCGAGAAGTGAAGTCCCAAAAGAAAAAACAAAAGGCAAAGAAGTTCCGAACATTTTGGTGTTGCTTTAACAATCAAAACATAAAGGTGGAAAAGAAAGGAGCGTTCTACACGGTTTCCTTCCCCACACTGGAGAAGCGAATTGGCGTGCCTGTCGTCACGCGCCCCTATCAAGAAGCATGGCTGGATCGGCTGATCCATGGAACCGCCAAACAAGGGGCGGCCAAGCTCTACAAAAAGCGAAAGAAATGGTGCTTGGCGATCGCGGTCGCATTTGAAGTCAAGCCGCGGCACGAAACAAAGGTGATGGGGGTTGACGTTGGGCTTCGCTATATCGCCGTTGCCAGTGTGGGAACGAAATCGTGGTTTTTCAAAGGGAGCCAATGCGCCTTTGTGCGCCGGCGATATGCGGCTTTGCGGCGAACGTTGGGCCAAGCGAAGAAGCTTCATATGATTCGCAAAATCGGCGATAAAGAGTCCCGCTGGATGAAAGATATGAACCATAAAATCAGCCGTCAAATCGTCCGTTTTGCCCTTGCCAACGGTGTTGGCGTGATTCGGATGGAAGATTTGGCGGGGATTCGGAAACGAGCCGCTTCGGCCAAAGAAGCAGGACGAAATCTTCATTCATGGGCGTTCCATCAACTGCAAACGATGATTGCCTACAAAGCCGAAATGGCGGGCATTCGGGTGGAGTGGGTGAATCCGACCTACACCAGTCAAACATGCCGATGCGGGCATCGGGAGAAAGCGAACCGAAACGGCATCCACTTCCGATGCCAAAAGTGCGGATACACCATCCACGCCGACTTGAATGGCGCGATCAACATCGCCAAAGCGATTTCGGGCTTCGCCGCCCAACCTAGCGCACTGGTCACAGGTGCGCCGCCCATCGGGGTACATCTTAACCCGATGGGACGGGGTGATGGCACACTCCTGAACTTGGGCGTTGTCTGAACCAGAAATGGATGAGGACGCGAACGACCCAAGAATCCCACGCCCTTTAGGCGTGTGGAGTGTCAAACAATGAGCAATTCCTTTGAAAACGATGTCAGCACTTCGACGCCATCATTCGTGACCGCGACGTCGTCTTCAATGCGCACGCCGCCGATGGATGGGACGTAAATGCCCGGTTCGATTGTAAACACCATGCCGGGGGCGAGCGGTTCGTTGTTGGCGCCATGAAGCGATGGGTATTCATGAATCTCGATCCCTAAGCCGTGCCCGACGCGGTGGGTGAAAAACGGGCCGTAGCCGGCTTGTTCGATGACGTTTCGGGCGGCGCGGTCGATCTCGCCCATCGCGGTTTGCGGGCGGCAGGCATCGATTGCCGACTGCTGGGCGCGCCGGACGGTATCGTAAATGAGCCGCTGTTCGTCGCTTGCCGTCTGACAGACGACGGTGCGGGTAATGTCGGAGCAATACCCATCGACGATGACGCCCAAATCGAACAGCACGAAATCGCCTGGTGCGACCGCCGCCGTTCCCGGCACGCCGTGCGGATCGGCTGATTTTGCGCCCGTGAGCACGGTCGTTGGAAACGACATCCCTTCAACGCCGAGTTTTTTCAGCTCATATTCAATAACGACGACAAGCTCGAGCTCCGTCACGCCCGGGCGGATGGCCGATACGCCGATTTCGATCGCTTTGTCGGCTAGTTCCGCCGCTTGGCGCAACACCTTCATTTCCTGCTCATCCTTGATCAGGCGAAGCTGGCGCAGCTTTTCTTCGGCGTCATGCCACTTGGTGTTTGGAAACAACGCCGAGAGCCGTTCGAAACGGGCGAACGACAAATGGTGTTTCTCGACGGCAATCGAGACAGGTTTTATGCCGCGCGCTTCGAGATGGCGCCGGATCTCTTCCCATGGGTCGGTGCTGTCGTCGTAGCCGATCACCGTACACCCAAAGCCGCTCCGGCGGGCGCGCGGGACTTCCATTTGCGGGCAGACGAGCGCCGGTTCGCCGTCAGGGAAGACCAAAAGCGCCAGCAGTCGTTCGTGTGGGTCGCACCAAAATCCGCTCAAATAAAAAACGTTCGCGCTTGACGTGATGAAGGCGAATGAACTATGTTGTTGTTGAAGCCAAGAGGAAAATGCTTGCAGCCGTTGGTTCATCGTTCCCTTCCTTCCTTTTTTCGCGATGGTCCATTTTGAGCGTACCAAGAAACGGGCCAATTGTAAATGGGCAGGCGGGAAAAGAAGGAAATAGGCAGGCGGCGGCGAATCATGTGTATATGGAAAGGAGAGATGTCACGATGAAAATCAGCTACCATGGCCATTCGGTCGTCCGCATTGAGACGAACGGAAAAACGATTTTGATCGATCCGTTCATCACCGGCAATACGACGACCGATTTGAACGCAGCGGATGTGAAAGCGGATGTCATTTTGTTGACGCACGGGCATGGGGATCACGTCGGCGATACGGTCGAGATCGCCAAGCGGAACAACGCCCTTGTCGTGGCCACATTTGAGCTGGCGACGTATTTAAGCTGGTAAGGCGTCGAGACGTTTGGCATGAACATCGGCGGCGCGCGCGAATTTGACTTTGGCACCGTCAAGTTCACGCAGGCGTTTCACAGCTCTGGGTTTGTGACCGACGACAAGCAAATTATTTATTTAGGCATGCCGACCGGCATTTTGTTCACGGCTGAAGGCAAAACGATCTATCATGCCGGCGACACCGGGCTGTTTTCCGACATGAAGCTGATTGGCGAGCGCCATTCCATTGACGTTGCCTTCCTGCCGATCGGCGACAGCTTCACGATGGGGCCGGAAGACGCGGCGGTTGCCGCCGAGTGGCTCGGGGCGAAACTTGTCGTACCGATCCATTACAACACGTTCCCGCCGATCGCCCAAGACCCCGAGCGGTTCGTCTCGCTCCTTCCGCCGGGCGTCGGCCGCGCGTTGAAACCGGGGGAAAGCATCGAGCTGTAATTCGTATTGTAGCTGCCCTGCACAGCTCTCCACTGTCCGTGCTGCCTGCCCGTTGAACCCCCGCCGCCTCCGCCGTTATAATAGAAAGTAACAACGCGTAAAGGGTGAAGAATCGTTGGCGACAAAACACGAACAAATTTTGGAATACATCCATCGGCTGCCGATCGGCGAAAAAATTTCCGTCCGGCAGATTGCCAAGGAAATGGGCGTGAGCGAAGGGACGGCGTACCGGGCGATCAAGGACGCTGAGAACAAAGGGTATGTGAGCACGATTGAGCGCGTCGGCACGATTCGGATCGAGAAGAAGCGGAAAGAAAACATTGAGAAGCTCACCTACGCCGAAGTCGTCAACATCGTCGACGGGCAGGTGCTCGGCGGGAGAGAAGGGCTGCATAAGACGCTCAACCGCTTTGTCATCGGGGCGATGCAGCTGGAGGCGATGATGCGCTATACGGGCGCAGGGGATTTGCTGATTGTCGGCAACCGGACGAAGGCTCATGAGCTGGCGCTCGAAGCCGGAGCGGCGGTGCTCATCACCGGGGGGTTTGATACGGCCGATCACGTGAAAAAGCTCGCCGACGAGCGGCAGCTGCCGATCATTTCGACGAGCTATGACACGTTTACGGTTGCGACGATGATCAACCGGGCGATTTATGACCAGCTGATTAAAAAAGAGATCGTATTGGTTGAGGATATTATCATTCCGCTTGAAAAAACAGCGTACCTGCATGTTGATGATCCCGTCGAGCGGTGGTATGCATTGAACAAAGAAACGCGCCACAGCCGCTTTCCAGTTGTCGACGATGAACTGAAAGTGCAAGGGGTTGTCACGGCGAAAGACGTGCTTGATGTGGAGCGGACGCTTCCGATCGAAAAGGTGATGACGAAGCAGCCGATTACGGTGACCGGAAAAACATCGGTGGCGTTTGCCTCTCACATTATGGTATGGGAAGGAATTGAGCTTCTCCCAGTAGTGGATGATTATAACCGGCTGCAAGGGATTATCAGCCGCCAAGACGTGTTAAAAGCGTTGCAAATGGCGCAGCGCCAACCGCAAGTCGGGGAGACGATCGACGATCTCATCACCGCCCAGTTTCGCGAGGCGGGCGATAAAGAGACGCTGTTTCGCTGCACGATCACCCCGCAGATGACGAACTATTTAGGGACGCTCTCGTACGGCGTGTTTACGACGATCGTCACCGAAGCGGCGGCGCGGATGCTTCGCGCGTACAAACGCGGCGATTTGGTGATGGAAAACATCACCGTTTACTTCATCAAGCCGGTGCAAATCGACAGCACGGTCGACGTGCGGGCGAAGCTGCTTGAGCTCGGGCGCAAGTTCGGGAAAGTGGATGTCGAAGTGTATAACGAAGGCGATCTTGTCGGCAAGGCGATGATGATGTGCCAGCTCATCGACCGATAAGCGGGGAGGAAGACGAAAAGGATGTCCGTCTGAACGATTCGGACATCCTCGTTATTTTCCGCCGCTGGAAAGTTTGGAGGCGATGCGTAACTTCGCAGACGGCGGCTTAGGCGGCTTTCCTTGCCGTGTGGGGACCACACCGCTTTTTATCTGTGCTTTGCCATTTGTTCCGCCTCTTGCACTGCCTGTGGCAAGTAGTAGCGGTAGGCGCGGTAGCCGGCCCAAACGCTCCCGAAGCCTAAGGCGATAAAAATGGCGCAGATGATATAGGTCACGGTTGTCTGATATAAAAACAGCTGGTTGATCCCGAATAACGCAACGAACAGTCCAAGCGCGATGCTCGATTTCGCCGAGAGAAAGCGGCGTTCCATCGGGCGCTGGGAACGGACATAGCGGATTTTATAATAGACGTAAAACGAAAAGGAAAATATAATGAAAATAACCAATGCTGGCATTAAAGATCCCTCCGTTGTCCATTTTCTTTTTCCATTGTACATAGAAGCAGGGAAAAATGCCAGCGGTTGAAAATGACAGGCCATTCAAAGGGGAAGAGCAATGAGAGAACGATGCAAAGAAATTTTGGATTTGATTCGGCAATTTGATACGATCATCATCCACCGCCATGTGCGTCCGGACCCGGACGCGTACGGGTCGCAAGGGGGATTGGCGGCGCTGCTGAAGGCATCGTTTCCGGACAAGCGGGTGTATGCGGTTGGAACGGATGATCCATCGTTATCATTTTTGCGGAAAATGGATGTCATTGATGATTCGGTGTACGAGCAGGCGCTTGTGATCGTCTGCGATACAGCCAACGAAGAACGGATTTGCGACAGCCGCTACCGGCTTGGGCGGAAGCTGGTGAAAATCGACCATCACCCGAACGACACGCCATACGGTGACATTATGTGGGTCGATACCACCGCCAGCTCAACGAGCGAAATGATTTATGAGTTTTATTTGGCGGGGAAAGATGAAGGGCTGACGATGAACGCGGAGGCGGCGCGCCTCATTTACGCCGGCATTGTCGGCGATACGGGCCGCTTTTTGTTTCCGCGCACGAGCGAAAAAACGTTCCGCTACGCCGGAGAGCTCATTTCGTACGGTTTTTCGCTCTCGGAACTGTATGACGGGCTGTACCGGACAAGCCTGCCGCTTGCCCGCTTAAGCGGCTATGTGCTGTCGAACTTTACGATTGACGAAGGGGTGGCGGCGGTGAAAATGACGCGGGCGCTGCTTGAGGAATACGGTGTCCCCCCGCTTGAGGCGTCGCAGCTCGTCAGCTTGCTCGGCAATATTGACGGCATTGTCGCCTGGGTGTTTTTCATTGAGGAAGAACGGGAAATCCGCGTCCGCTTCCGCTCAAAAGGGCCAATCATCAATGTGGTCGCCAAACGTTATGGCGGCGGCGGCCATCCGCTTGCAGCCGGCGCGTCCATTGCCTCTTGGGAAGAAGCGGATCGCGTGATTGAGGATGTGAAAGCCGTCTGCCGGGCCGAGCGGTGACGGAAACGGACGGTTTCAAACAGCAGTTGTTGGAGTGAAGCGCCGTGTGGATAAGAGAAGGTGTCCCGAAGACGTTTGGGACACCCTCTTTTCCCACAAGACTCGTTGGTTTGGCATTCGCTGCGGCGACATGATGCGGCAAGGCGCGTTGCTACGGAAGCGGCGTCAGTTTGACTTCGACGGCCAACAAGGTGAAGATCGTGAGCGTGTGAAGTTCAAGCCGGTATTGCTTCTTGTGGATCGTATACGTTTTGTTTTCAATCGCTCGTTCAATCAGTTCGCGGCTGTTGTACACGGTTTCGATGTCTTTCGTAATCAAATGGGACAAATCTTCTTTGACGCTGTCTTCAATGCGAAAGGTTGTGTACGAATCAAGTTTATATTGCTCGGCATTGGTGAGATGGACGGAAACGTCCTGCACGGTCAGCTTTTTTTTCATTTCCTTATTGTAATGAGTATAGTCTTCTTGCCAAATGCGAATTTCGTTTTGCAAGTCGGCGATCTGTTCGTTGAGCTCATTGACGTGCCGCACTTGTTTTTCCTGCAAGACGCCGAAAATATACAAAAAGACAAACCAGCTGATGAGCGCTCCGATCGCCGCGCCGGCGAAAAAGCGTTGCCATGACGGATATTGGTAATACGGAGGAATTCTCATGGCGAAATGTGCTCCTGCGTCAGCCACGTAATGATCGCCACTCCTGTCTGTGCTCCGCCCATGGCGGACAAAATGAGCAAAAATTGCCGCACGATGTCTTTCGTTTCCCCTAAAAACAGCCCTCGCTCAACGACGTAAAATGTGTCAAACGTCCCGCCGATGGCGGCAACGACCGCCCAAATGCGCAAATCGCCGGCAAATCGGTACATGGCTGTCAACGGCTGGCCGCCGCTCAAAAACGCGCCGAGCGCGCCGATGATGGCGCCGCCGAGCAGCACGCCGACCGCGATAAAATAGCTTTGAATAAATGCTGGCAAAAAGGCGACTTTTTCATTCATGTGTTTCCCCGCCCTTCTTTTCTCTCTTATCTATGTATATCAATTGGGTGGACGGAGTATGTAGCCGAACGAAAAGTTTTCGCCCGTCAAGCGCACGGATGAGGGAGGGATGGTCATTATGTTCGTCCACTTGCATGTGTTGAGCGGATACAGTTTGTTTCAAAGTGCGGCGGCGGTTGAGGCGCTTGTGGCGAAGGCGAAACAGCTTGGATATCAAGCGCTGGCGCTTACTGACCGGAATGTGCTGTATGGCGCCGTTCCGTTCTACCGGGAATGCATGCAAAACGGCGTCCGCCCGATCATCGGCATGACGGCCGATGTCGCTCTTTCTGGGGAGGAAGCGTTTCCGCTCGTGCTGTTGGCCGCCAATGAAGAGGGGTATCGCCATTTGCTTGAAATCAGCACAATGATTCAAATGGGGGAAACAAAGCATATTGAGGAAGCGGCACTTTTGCGCTTAAGCGGCGGCATCATCGCCATCACTCCTGGAAGCGAGGGACGCGTCGAGTCGCTTGTTGCCGCTGGGGAATGGGAGCGGGCGAAAGAGGCGCTCGCCCGCTACCAACGGTTGTTTCCAGGACGGCTGTATGTCGCCATTCAGCGCCGCGAGCAAACGCGCACCTCGTATGAAGATGAGCTCCGTCGTTTGGCGGAAGTGATGGGCGTTCCATTTGTCGCGACGAACGATGTTCGCTATATTGAGCGCGGCGATGCCATGGCGTGGCGCTGCTTGCAGGCGATCGGCCGCGGTGAAGCGCTCGCCGGCATCGAAGACGATGACGGCCGCTATTTGGCGGGGCCGGAGGAGATGGCGCGGCGGTTTGCGGACTTGCCGGAGGTGCTCGAGAACAGCTTAGCAATTGCCAATCAATGCGAGCTGCAGATCGAGTTTGGCGGCTGGCGGCTGCCGGCATACCCCGTTCCGGACGGAGAGACGGCCGACCGTTATTTGCGCCGCTTATCGGAACAAGGGCTCGCCCAACGCGTGCCGTCGGCCGATGAGCGTTACTGGCGGCGGCTTTCGCATGAGCTTGATATCATTCAATCGCTTCGCTTCAGCGATTATTTTTTGATCGTCGCCGATGTGCTCGCCTACGCCCGCCGGCGCGGCATTCTGACCGGCCCGGGCCGCGGTTCGGCGGCCGGGTCGCTCGTCGCCTATGCGCTGTCGATCACCGATGTTGACCCGATCAAGTACGGGCTTTTGTTTGAACGGTTTTTAAACCCGGAGCGCGTGTCGGTGCCCGATATTGACTTGGATTTTCCTGATGACCGGCGCGAGGAAGTGATTCGCTATGTGGCGGACAAATACGGGCGCGACCGCGTCGCGCAAATCATCACGTTCGGCACGTTCGGCGCCAAAGCGGCGTTGCGCGATACAGCCAAGGCGCTCGGCATTCCCGAGCGCGAAGCGGACCGGGTCACGGAGCTGTTGCCGAACCGGCAAGGTGTGGCGCTCAGTCAATGGCATGCCGAGTCCGCTGCTTTCCGCCGCGCGGTGGCGGCCGTTCCTCAAGGGAAAGAGTGGCTGGCTGTCGCCCAAAAACTCGAGGGATTGCCGCGCCATACGTCGATTCACGCCGCCGGCGTCATCATCAGCCCGGAGCCGCTCGTTCGCTTCGTGCCGCTGCAGCCAAGCCATGGCGAATGGCCGCTGACCCAATACGCTATGGGGGCGCTTGAAGCGCTCGGATTGCTGAAAATTGACTTTCTCGGCTTGCGCACGCTCACGTTGATCGGGCAGATCGTGCGTTTGATCGAGCGGCAGACCGGAAAGCCGTTTGACATTCGTACGCTGCCGCTCGATGATGAAAAAACGTACGCGCTGCTTGGCGTCGGGGATACGAACGGCATTTTTCAGCTGGAATCAAACGGGATGAAGCGAGTGCTTGTTCAATTGCAACCGTCGGAATTTGAAGATTTGGTCGCCGTCAATGCGCTGTACCGGCCGGGGCCGATGCAAATGATTCCTGTTTATATCCGGCGCAAGCGCGGCGAGGAGCCGGTCGAGTACATTCATCCCGACCTTGCGCCGATTTTGGCGCCGACATACGGGGTTTTGATCTACCAAGAACAAATTATGCAAATCGCGGCGCAGCTCGCCGGATTTTCGCTTGGACAGGCGGATGTGCTCCGCCGGGCGGTGGCGAAAAAAGAAAAAGCGCTGCTCGCTAGGCAGCGTGAGGCGTTTGTCGCCGGCTGCATGGCGAACGGCTATTCGAAAGAAGTCGCCGAGGAACTGTATCGACACATCGTCCGCTTCGCCGATTACGGCTTCAACCGGAGCCATGCGGTCAGTTATGCGCTGGTGTCGTACGCGATGGCTTACATGAAAGCTCATTATCCGCTTTGCTTTTACGCGGTCATGCTCACAAACGCTTCCAGCGACCGGGAAAAAGCGGCGGTGTACTATCGGGAAGCAACGCGCAAAGGAATCAACGTCCTTCCGCCGTCGGTCAACCAAAGCAGTTTTCATGCTTCGGTCGAAGGGGGCGCCATCCGCCTCGGGTTGGCGATGGTCAAGCAAGTCGGCTCGGCGGCGAAGCTGATTGTCGAGGAGCGGAAAGCGAACGGGCCGTTCGCCGATTTCTTTGATTTTGCCGCCCGCCTGCTCCCAAAAGGGCTGGGTCGCACGGCGCTGGAGGCGCTCATTTCCGTTGGGGCGTTTGACGAGTTCGGCGCGGAACGAGCTTCCCTTTTGGCCAGCATCGATATTGCGATCGAACATGTGCAATGGCTCGAGGCGCTGCAAGCCGGGGGGCTGTCGTTAAAACCGAAATACGCCGCCGCCCGTCCGTGGCCGCCGTCCGAGCGGCGGAGGCGGGAGACGGAGCTGCTTGGCTTTGCCGTCACCCCGCACCCCGCGGCGGTGTGCCGCCCGTTGCTGCAAGCGGCCGGGGCGGTGTTCGCCGCTGATGTGCAAGGGCCGTCTGCTGTTGTCGGCGGAGCGCTCGCCCGTATGCGGAAAACGAGAACGAAACGGGGCGAAGAGATGGCGTTTTTCACGGTGAGCGATGAAAGCGGGGAATTGGAGGCGGTCGCTTTTCCGGCCGTCTACCGCCGCGCGGCCGCCGAACTGAGGGAAGGGCATTTCGTGCTGCTTGCCGGAACAGTCGACATACGCGGCGGACGGCGTCAGCTTGTCGTCCGCCGCGCGGAGCGCCTGATGCCGTCGGCGCTGTATATTAACGCAAGCCGTGCGGATGGATCTCGGCTTGCGGCGCTGAAGCAGCTGCTTGAACAACACTGCGGCAGCACGCCGGTGTATTTGTACGACGAAGCGAGGCGAAAGCTTCTCCGGCTGCCGGAGCAGTATGCCATCGCCCTCACCGCGCCGCTTGTCGACGAATTGCTCTCCCTGTTCGGCGCTGGACGCATCGCTGTCAAGTAAATCGCCCTTTACTATTTCGCTGTTTTGTTATATCGTATAACCATTAGGTGGTCAGACCAGTGGGATGAGTCGAAGGGGAGGGGTTATTGTATCAAAGATGCGAAAGTGTATGCCGAAACGTTGAAACACATCCGCCGCATCATCGTCGAAGACAACCTCGCCCCCGGCGACAAGCTGCCATCGGAGCGCGAGCTGGCCGAACGGCTCGGCGTCGGGCGTTCATCGGTGCGCGAGGCGCTGCGGGCGCTTGAATTTCTCGGATTGATTGAAACCCGGCGCGGTGAAGGAACATACATGCGTGAAGTCGGCAGCCACCAGCTGATCGACTTGTTGGCGATGTTTTTGTTAGAAAACGAACGAGCGAAGGCTGATTTAGCAGAGACGAAATGGCTCATCGAGCGGCTGCTGCTTGAACTTGCGTGCCGCCGCCGGAGCGCGGAGGACGTAGACGAGTTGAAAAAAATTGTTCGTCAAAAACCGATTGATTTCGTGCGGTTTTTTCAGACGGTGGCCGAAGCGTCCGGCAACTTTTTGCTCGCCCGCATTTGGCGGGTGCTGTCGGGATTTGCCGCTTCGTTTGCGCCCCCGCCGTCTCTTGCCGACGCTGGATATGAACAGATGCTCGCCGCGTTGGAAAGGCAAGATTCAGCGAAGGCCGCTGCTGTTTGGGAGGCGCATCGGCCTTCGTCATTGTCGAAACGGGCCGGACATCGTTTGACAAACAATGATGCCCATTTTCGATAAAGTAGTAGAGAGGCGAAAACGCAAAGGAGGGGCTCCCTCGTGTGGAAAGACTTGTTTGTGAAAAAGAAAAAGTATGCACCGCTTCCTTCGGAACAAGCAAGGCATGAAGTGCCGGAAGGCGTGATGACGAAATGTCCGCAATGCAAAAAAATTATGTATACGAAAGAGCTCATCAAAAATTTGCGTGTTTGTTTAAGCTGCGGCTACCATCATCCGATGCCGGCGCGCGAACGGATTGCAAGCCTTCTTGATGACGGCAGCTTCCGCGAGTATGACGCCGATATGGTCTCGGTCAATCCGCTCGGCTTTCCCGGCTACATAGAGAAACTGGAAGAAGACCGGCGCAAGTCGGGGCTGAACGAGGCGGTCGTCACCGGCGAAGGAGAGCTTGACGGCCATCCGCTCGTTATTGCCGTCATGGATTCATCGTTTCGCATGGGCAGCATGGGCTCGGTTGTCGGCGAAAAAATTGCCCGCGCCGTCGAGCGGGCGCGCGAACAGCAGCTGCCGTTTCTCATTTTCACTGCTTCCGGCGGCGCCCGCATGCAGGAAGGAGTGTTGAGCCTCATGCAAATGGCGAAAACGAGCGCGGCGCTCAAACGATTCAGCAACGACGGCGGCTTGTTCATCTCCGTCATGACCCATCCGACGACCGGCGGCGTATCGGCGAGCTTCGCGTCGCTTGGGGATTATAATTTTGCCGAGCCAGGGGCGCTCATTGGTTTTGCCGGCCGCCGCGTCATCGAGCAGACGGTGCGCGAAGAGCTGCCGGACGATTTCCAGACGGCGGAGTTTTTGTTGAAGCACGGGCAGCTCGATGCCGTCATTCACCGCCACGAGCTGAAAGAAACGCTCGCGGTCGTCTTGGATATTCATAGAAAAGGAGGGGAAGAGGGATGGTGGCGGAATTAGAATTCGAAAAGCCGCTTGTCGAGCTGCGCCGCAAAATTCAAGAGTTGAAAGAGTTCATGAAAACGGCGGACGTCGATTTATCGGCGGAAATCGAAAAGCTCGAAGCGCGTCTCGCCAAGCTGGAAAACGAGATTTATGCGAATTTGACGCCGTGGGACCGCGTGCAAATCGCCCGCCATCCGCAGCGGCCGACGACGCTCGATTACATCGAGCGGCTGTTTACGAATTTTCTTGAGTGCCACGGCGACCGCTGCTTTGGCGATGACGAGGCGATCGTCGGCGGCATCGCCAAATACGACGGACTCCCCGTGACGGTCATCGGCCACCAGCGCGGCAAAGATACGAAAGAAAACTTGCGCCGCAACTTCGGCATGCCGCATCCGGAAGGATACCGGAAGGCGTTGCGGCTCATGAAGCAGGCAGAAAAGTTTTCGAGGCCGATCATCTGCTTTATCGACACGAAAGGCGCCTACCCGGGCAAAGCGGCCGAAGAGCGCGGGCAAAGCGAGGCGATCGCCCGCAACTTGTTTGAAATGGCTGGGCTCACGGTGCCTGTCGTCTGCATCGTCATCGGAGAGGGCGGAAGCGGCGGGGCGCTTGCCCTTGGCGTCGGCAACCATATCCATATGCTTGAAAACTCGACGTACTCGGTCATCTCGCCGGAAGGGGCGGCGGCGATTTTGTGGAAAGACGCCTCATTGGCGCAGCGGGCGGCGGAAACGATGAAAATCACCGCTCATGACTTAAAGGCGCTCGGCGTCATCGATGAAATCATTCCAGAAGTCAAAGGCGGCGCTCATCGCAACGCCGACGAGCAAGCAAAAGAAATTGACCGCGTGCTGCGCCGTTCGCTCAAACAGCTGTTGGCGCTTGACGGCGAAGAGCTCGTCCGGCAGCGCTACGAAAAATTTAAACAAATGGGCCAAGTGTCGTTTTTGCCGGAAACGATTCGGGCAAGATAAGGAAAAAGCTGTCTCCGTCTGAGAGACAGCTTTTGTGTGTGAAAAAACCAGCGCGTGTAAGCCGTTTCAGCGAAGGCTTCCATATTGTGTTCCACTGTTGTTCATGGTACATTAGGGATGTTCAAGGGTGACAGACGTATGAGGTCGGACGTGTGCAATTCGATGCAAATGAGGTGGAAATGATGAAACGGATTGGTGTGTTAACAAGCGGCGGCGACTCGCCGGGCATGAACGCGGCCATTCGCGCCGTCGTCCGCAAAGCGATTTACCATGGGGTGGAAGTGTATGGAATCTACCACGGGTATGCTGGGTTGATCGCCGGAAACATCAAAAAGTTGGAAGTCGGGGATGTCGGGGACATCATCCATCGCGGCGGCACGATCCTTTACACCGCGCGCTGCCCGGAGTTTAAGACGGAAGAAGGACAGAAAAAAGGGATCGAACAGCTGAAAAAGCACGGCATTGAAGGGCTGGTCGTCATCGGCGGCGACGGGTCGTATCAAGGGGCGAAAAAATTGACGGAGCACGGCTTCCCGTGCGTCGGCGTGCCCGGGACGATCGACAACGACATTCCAGGCACCGACTTTACGATCGGCTTTGACACAGCGCTCAATACGGTCATTGACGCCATTGACAAAATCCGCGACACGGCGACGTCGCACGAACGGACGTACGTCATCGAAGTGATGGGCCGCCATGCCGGCGATATTGCGCTATGGTCGGGGCTGGCCGGCGGGGCGGAGACGATTTTGATTCCGGAAGCGGACTACGACATGGATGACATCATCGCCCGCTTGAAGCGCGGCCATGAACGCGGCAAAAAGCATAGCATCATCATCGTCGCTGAAGGAGTCGGCAGCGGTGTCGACTTCGGCCGGCAAATTCAAGAGGCGACCGGCTTTGAGACGCGCGTGACGGTGCTTGGCCACGTGCAGCGCGGCGGATCGCCGACGGCGTTTGACCGCGTGCTCGCAAGCCGCCTCGGCGCCCGCGCGGTCGAGCTGCTCCTTGAAGGCAAAGGCGGCCGCTGCGTCGGCATTCAAAACAACCAAATCGTCGATCATGACATTGCCGAAGCGTTGGCGAAAACACATACGGTCGATCAGCGGATGTATACATTGTCGAAAGAGCTGTCGATTTAATTCCCGATGGGAAAGGAAGAAGAAGTGATGAAGCGGAAAACGAAAATCGTCTGTACGATCGGGCCGGCAAGCGAGAGCGTGGACAAGCTCGTGCAATTGATCGAAGCGGGGATGAACGTGGCGCGCCTCAACTTTTCGCACGGCGATCATGAAGAACACGGGCGGCGCATCGCCAACATTCGCGAGGCGGCGCGGCGGACGGGCCAAACGGTCGCCATTTTGCTCGATACGAAAGGTCCGGAAATCCGCACCCACAATATGGAAAACGGCGCCATCGAGCTGAAGGAAGGGGAAAAGCTCATCATTTCGATGAGCGAAGTGCTCGGCACGCCGGAAAAAATTTCTGTCACCTACCCGGGGCTGATCGATGATGTGTCCGTTGGTGCGAAAATTTTGCTGGACGACGGGTTGATCGGCCTTGAAGTCAATGCGGTCGACAAGCAAGCTGGAGAAATTGTCACGACCGTCTTAAACAGCGGCGTGCTCAAAAACAAAAAAGGGGTCAACGTCCCCGGCGTGCGCGTCAATTTGCCGGGCATCACCGAGAAAGACCGAGCCGATATTTTATTTGGCATCCGCCAAGGAATTGACTTCATCGCTGCCTCATTCGTGCGTCGGGCGTCTGATGTGCTCGAAATCCGCGAGCTGCTTGAGGCGAATGACGCCTTGCATATTCAAATTATCGCGAAAATTGAAAATGAAGAAGGCGTCGCCAACATCGATGAAATTTTGGAAGCGGCCGATGGCCTCATGGTGGCGCGCGGCGACCTTGGCGTTGAGATTCCGGCTGAGGAAGTGCCTCTCATTCAAAAAATGCTCATTAAAAAGTGCAACATGCTTGGCAAGCCGGTCATCACGGCGACGCAAATGCTCGACTCGATGCAGCGCAATCCGCGGCCGACGCGGGCCGAGGCGAGCGATGTCGCCAACGCCATTTTTGACGGAACGGACGCCGTCATGCTTTCCGGGGAAACGGCAGCCGGCCAGTATCCGGTTGAAGCGGTAAGAACGATGCACCAAATCGCGCTCCGCACGGAGCAGGCGCTGGAACATCGCGATATTTTGTCCCAGCGCACGAAAGAGAGCCAAACGACGATCACTGACGCCATTGGCCAATCGGTTGCCCATACGGCGCTCAATTTGGACGTAGCGGCGATCGTCACGCCGACCGTGAGCGGGAAAACGCCGCAAATGGTGGCGAAATACCGCCCGAAAGCGCCGATCATCGCGGTGACATCGAACGAAGCGGTCTCGCGCCGGTTGGCGCTCATCTGGGGCGTGTATACAAAAGAAGCACCGCATGTGAACACAACTGATGAAATGCTCGATGTGGCGGTCGATGCGGCCGTGCGCTCCGGCTTGGTGAAGCACGGCGACTTGGTCGTCATCACCGCTGGCGTGCCGGTCGGCGAAACGGGATCAACGAACTTAATGAAAGTGCACGTCATTAGCGACTTGCTCGCCAAAGGGCAAGGCATCGGCCGCAAGTCGGCGTTTGGCAAGGCCGTTGTGGCCAAAACGGCGGAAGAAGCGTGTCAAAAAATGGTCGATGGCGGCATTTTGGTGACGACGAGCACTGATGCCGACATGATGCCAGCGATCGAAAAAGCGGCGGCCATCATCACCGAAGAAGGCGGGCTGACCAGTCATGCCGCGGTCGTCGGTTTAAGCCTTGGCATTCCGGTCGTCGTCGGAGTGGAAAATGCCACAAGCTTGTTTAAAGATGGGCAAGAGATCACGGTCGATGGCGGCTTTGGCGCCGTCTACCGCGGCCATGCGAGCGTGTTGTAAGACAAAGCCAAACAGCCTTGGCATCCGCCAAGGCTGTTTGCATTACGAGGTGGGCTTGCCGATAATAAAGCGCCAAATATCGCGAAAGACATTCGCGCTATGGAGCGTGCGGATGATGACGAGCGCAACCGGCCCAGCGATCAAACCGAGAAAACCGAGCAGCTTGAAGCCGACAAACAAGGCGATGAGCGTCGCAAGCGGGTCAAGGCCGATCGATGAGGAAAGCACTTTCGGCTCCATAATTTGCCGTTGGACGAGCACGACGATATACAGCACGCCAAGCCCAATGGCAAACGGAATGTCGCCGCTGACGGCTGCGTAAATAATCCATGGAACGAATACAATTCCCGTCCCTAAGTAGGGCAAAATATCGACGAATCCAATGATCAACGCGATCGTAATCGCGTAATCGACGCGCAAAATAAGCAAGCCGATCAACACGATGACAGTCGTAATCGAAATGAGCGTCGCCTGTGCTTTAATAAAGCCAAACAGCGCCCGCTTCAAATCAAGAAACACCGTTTTTCCGCTTGTGCGGGCTTTCGTTGGCAGCCATTGCTGCGCCATGCGCATCAGCCGGTGCCAGTCTTTGCTGATGAAAAACGTCGCCAACAGCGAGAAAATAAACACGGTCGCCGCATTCGGCAGCCAGGCGAGAAGCTGCGGAATATTTTGCAGTATGCTTTGGATAAATTCGCCAACGGTCGTCCCAATTTTTTTCCCGACAGCTTGAATGTTTTGCATAATCGTATCCTGTTGGGTTGCGCTCAAACTTTTAAACAGCCCGGCCAAATCTTTATAAATGGGGATGATTTGGTCGGCGACGAACGTCTCAATGTAAGCGATCAACGTTTGGAATTTTTCCGGCACGACGTTGGCCAAATATTGCGTTCCCGAAACAATCTCAGCAACGAGAAGCGTGACCAAACCGGCGACGGCGGCAAACAAAATGATGAGCGTGACGCTGACGGCGAGCCAACGCGGCATTCTCGCTTTCCGCTCCAAAACATCAACGAGCGGGTTGATGAGAAGCGCGATGAAAAAGGCGATGATGAACGGATACGTCACCGTTGAAATGTAGTACGCAGCGATGATGCCAAGCACTACAGCGGCGACGACAAGAAAAAAACGCAAAAAGCGATCAACGTACGTTCGGGACAATGTTTCACCTCCAACGATGTTCCATATTGATATATTACACGTTTTCTTACGGGGAAGCAAAAAGGCAAGTTTCATAGGAAAGGGCGGACGACCGTGAACGAACCGGTGTTGTTTTTGCTTCTATTGCTTGCGCTTGGCCTGTTGGCGAAAAACAAGTCGCTCCTTGTCGCTGTCGCCGTGCTGTTGGCCATTAAACTTGTCGGCTTGGATCAAAAGGTGCTGCCGATCATTCAGGCAAAAGGGATCAACTGGGGGGTGACGGTCATTACGATCGCAGTGCTCGCTCCCATCGCTTCCGGGGACATCGGCTTTAAGCAGCTTGTCGGCTCGCTCCAGTCGTTGTCGGCTTGGGTGGCTCTTTTATCCGGCGTTTTGGTCGCCTTGATCGCCAAAGAGGGAGTTGCGCTGCTCGCCAATGACCCGCATATGACGGCGGCGCTTGTGTTTGGCACCATCATTGCTGTTTCGCTGTTTCACGGAGTGGCAGTCGGGCCGCTGATCGGGGCGGGCATCGCCTGCATGATCATGAAAATGGTGGGGCATTTTTAAATGGGCTCTTCACCACAAAATGTACTTGACGAAGAAAGACGTTCATGATAGTGAAAGAAAACTAAAATAGCGATTTTCCTTTTTATACCATACACCTCATTTGAGCCACATTGCTATCATGTTTGTCTTTAAAAGTCAAGTACATCTTTTGGTGATGAACCTTTAAATGAACGAATTTCCATTTTTGTTCCTGCAAGCCGTTTCTTTTCGTGGATGACAGCTGACAAAAGTCAGAGAATTGTTTATAATAATAAACGTGAGTGAGTTTTCGGGCCAAGCATTGTGCAGCCGCTGCGGTGGGGCGGCGGCCGTTATCGCCATGTAAGCACTTTCGCGCGCGTTTGTTTTTGCCTCCATTTCGAGCAGGCGCTCACCGGCCATCGAGCGCTATGACAGGAACTTATGAAAAGAAGGGGAGATGAACATGACAGCAACCCGCGGTTTAGAAGGAGTTGTGGCTACGACTTCAAGCATCAGCTCGATCATCGATGACACGTTGACGTATGTCGGTTATGACATTGATGATTTAGCCGAAAACGCTTCCTTTGAAGAAGTCATTTACTTGCTTTGGCATCGCGAACTGCCGACGAAAGAGCAGCTCGATGAATTAACGCGGCAATTGGCGGAAAACGCTGAAATTCCGAACGAAATCATTGAACACTTCAAGCTCTATCCGATTGACAAAGTGCACCCGATGGCTGCTTTGCGCACCGCGGTATCGCTTCTTGGCTTGTATGATGAAGAGGCGGATGTTATGACGAAAGAGGCGAACTACCGGAAAGCGATCCGCCTGCAGGCGAAAATCCCGACGATTGTAACGGCGTTCGCCCGCGTGCGCAAAGGATTGGAACCGGTTGCGCCGCGCAAAGATTTGAGCTTTGCCGCGAACTTCTTGTACATGCTGACCGGCAAAGAACCGGACGACATCGCAACGGAAGCGTTCAACAAGGCGCTTGTGCTGCATGCCGACCATGAGCTGAACGCATCGACGTTTACGGCGCGCGTCTGTGTAGCCACGCTGTCCGATATTTATTCCGGCATCACCGCGGCGATCGGCGCCTTGAAAGGGCCGCTTCACGGCGGAGCGAACGAAGCGGTCATGAAAATGTTGACGGAAATCGGCACAGTCGACAATGTCGAGCCATACATCCGCACCAAACTGGCCAACAAAGAAAAGATCATGGGCTTTGGCCATCGCGTCTACCGGAAAGGCGACCCGCGCGCCAAACATTTGAAAAAAATGTCGGAAAAATTGACGAAACTCGTCGGCGAGCCGCACTGGTATGAAATGTCGACGAAGATTGAAGAAATCGTTACATCGGAAAAAGCGCTGCCGCCGAACGTTGACTTTTATTCCGCCTCGGTTTACCATTGTTTAGGAATCGATCATGATTTGTTTACGCCGATTTTTGCGGTCAGCCGCACCTCTGGATGGTTGGCCCACATCTTGGAGCAATACGACAACAACCGTCTCATCCGTCCGCGCGCCGAGTACACCGGCCCGGGCAAACGGGCGTACGTGCCGATCGACGAGCGCGGCTAATCAAGTGAATAAGGCGGTGAAGGCAAGCCTTCACGCCTTTTCAATAAAACATCGCATTGGGGGTTTTACACGTGACGCAAGGGGAAAAAATTACAGTCACCAATGGCGTATTAAATGTTCCGAACAACCCGATCATTCCGTTCATTGAAGGGGATGGAACCGGTCCGGACATTTGGGCGGCCGCTTCGCGCGTGCTCGAAGCAGCGGTGGAAAAAGCGTACAAAGGCGAGAAAAAAATCGTCTGGAAGGAAGTGCTCGCTGGTGAAAAAGCGTACAAGCTGACGGGCAACTGGCTTCCGGACGAAACGCTTGCGACGATCCGCGAATACATAATCGCCATTAAAGGGCCGTTAACGACGCCGGTCGGCGGCGGCATCCGCTCGCTGAACGTGGCGCTCCGCCAAGAGCTTGACCTGTTTGTCTGCTTGCGCCCGGTCCGCTACTTCCCAGGCGTTCCGTCGCCGGTGAAACGTCCGGAAGATACCGATATGGTCATTTTCCGCGAAAACACGGAAGACATTTACGCTGGCATTGAATATGCCAAAGGGACGCCGGAAGTGAAAAAAGTGATCGACTTTTTGCAAAACGAAATGGGCGTGCGCAAAATCCGCTTCCCGGAAACGTCCGGCATCGGCATTAAGCCGATTTCCGAACAAGGGACGAAACGGCTCGTGCGCGCGGCGATCAATTACGCGATCGAACACGGCCGCAAGTCGGTGACGCTCGTCCATAAAGGGAACATTATGAAATTCACCGAAGGTGCGTTTAAAAACTGGGGTTATGAATTGGCGGAGGAAGAATTCGCCGACAAAGTGTTCACATGGGCGCAATACGACCGAATCGTTGAAGCGGAAGGCAAAGAAGCGGCGAACAAAGCGCTTGCTGATGCGGAAGCGGCCGGCAAAATCATTATCAAAGACGTCATCGCCGACATCTTCTTGCAACAAATTTTGACGCGCCCGCGCGAATTTGATGTCATCGCGACGATGAACTTAAACGGCGACTACATTTCCGATGCGCTTGCGGCCCAAGTCGGCGGCATCGGCATCGCGCCGGGGGCGAACATCAACTACGAAACCGGCCACGCCATTTTCGAAGCGACGCACGGCACGGCGCCGAAATACGCAGGGCTCGATAAAGTCAATCCGTCGTCCGTCATCCTGTCTGGCGTCATGATGTTTGAGCATCTTGGCTGGAACGAAGCAGCGAAATTGATTATCAAAGCGATGGAGAAAACGATCGCTGCGAAAATCGTTACGTATGACTTCGCCCGCCTGATGGAAGGAGCGACGGAAGTGAAATGCTCCGAATTTGCTGATGCGCTCATCCGCAATATGGATTAACCTTTTAAAGAAAGGGATGGCAAACGATGGCGATGAAGCGAAAAAAAATCTCGGTGATCGGCGCCGGATTCACGGGGGCGACGACGGCGTTCCTTTTGGCGCAAAGAGAGCTCGGCGACATCGTGCTGGTCGATATTCCGCAGCTCGAAAACCCAACGAAAGGAAAGGCGCTCGATATGCTCGAGTCGAGCCCGGTGCTCGGCTTTGACGCGAACATCATCGGTACGTCGGACTATGCCGATACGGCCGATTCCGACATCGTCGTCATCACGGCAGGCATCGCCCGCAAGCCAGGCATGAGCCGCGACGATTTGGTGACGACGAACCAAAAAATTATGAAGCAAGTGACGAAAGAAGTCGTCAAATACTCGCCGAACTGCTATATCATCGTCTTGACGAACCCAGTCGATGCGATGACGTATACGGTGTTTAAAGAGTCCGGGTTCCCGAAAAACCGCGTCATCGGCCAGTCGGGCGTCTTGGATACGGCGCGCTTCCGCACGTTCGTCGCTCAAGAGCTGAACATTTCGGTAAAAGATGTCACCGGGTTTGTTTTAGGCGGCCATGGCGACGACATGGTGCCGCTCGTCCGCTACTCGTACGCCGGCGGGATTCCGCTTGAAAAACTCATTCCGAAAGATCGTTTGGACGCCATCGTTGAGCGGACGCGCAAAGGCGGCGGCGAAATCGTCAACCTGCTCGGCAACGGCAGCGCCTACTACGCGCCAGCCGCGTCGCTCGCCGAAATGGTTGAAGCGATTTTGAAAGACCAGCGCCGCATTTTGCCGGCGATCGCCTACCTTGAAGGCGAATACGGCTATGAAGGCATTTATTTGGGCGTGCCGACGATCCTCGGCGGCAACGGCATCGAGAAAGTGATCGAGCTCGAGCTGACCGAAGAGGAAAAAGCGGCGCTCGCCAAATCGGTCGAATCGGTGAAAAACGTCATGCGCGTGTTGGAATAACCGCAAAGCAAAAATTCGGGCCAACGCCCGAGTTTTTGCCTGCAACAAATGAAAGCGTTTTCTTGGTGGCAAAGGGGACTGAACTGTTAGTAATAAATTTTTATATAAACACCTCTTGGAAACTCCGTAAAGGAGCTGTTGGCGGATGATTCGGGCAAGGAAAATTCGCCTTGAACCGAACAACAAACAGCGGACGAAACTGTTTGCTTGCGCAGGGGTGGCTCGTTGGGCGTACAATTGGGCGCTTGAACAACAAGAAACGAACGGCAAAAACGGCGGCACATTCATTTCTCACGAAGATTTGCGCAAACGGCTTACTGCCTTAAAACGAACGAGAGAATCAACTACAGCAACAACATCACAAAACAAGCGGTCAAAGACGCATGCAAGGCATACAAACGTTTCTTTCAAGGGAAAGCAAATAAACCGAGGTTTAAAAGCAAAAAACAAAGCAAGCCATCGTTTTATCAAGATACAGAAAAAATCCAATTCACCGACACGCATGTGTATATCGAAAAAGTCGGATGGATTCGTCTTTCTGAACGAGGAAAAATTCCGACGAACGGCAAGCATCAAAATCCACGGGTGACATTCGATGGCGTCCATTGGTACATTTCCGTGGGGGTTGAGATGTCAAGTATTTAGCGGTTTGTTCGGAGGGGAGGGTATATCCGAACATCAACCAACGTGAGAGAGTGAAGAAACTCGAAAAACGTTTGCGCCGGCTGCAGCGCCAATGTTCACGGAAATATGAAATGAACAAAATTCAAGAAAAGGAGGTGCCATCCGTTACGCAAAAACGCGCAATATCGCAAAACTCGAACAGAAGATTCGGAAGTGGATGCGGCGCCTCTTCCATATCCGCAACGACTGCCAGGAAAAAGTCTCGACCGAGTTGGTGAGAACCAAGCCATCTCGGATCGTGATGGAGCAGTTGAACATTCAAGGGATGATGAAAAACCGCCATTTAGCGAGATCGATTCAACAACAACGCTTATACTCGTTTAAGAAAAAAATCGAGCATAAGTGCGGGAAGTACGGCATTCAATTTGTGGAAGTGAACAGATGGCATCCATCGTCGAAGAGGTGTCATTCGTGCGGATATGTCAAACCGAGGTTGTCTTTGTCCGAGCGAACGTTTGTCTGTGATTCGTGCGGAACAACGATGGACAGAGACTTAAACGCAAGCATCAACTTGTCGCAATATGGCGCTTGACCATCCGTACCGTGAGTTACACGGGAAGCGAAGCCTTCGGAGCACTACACCAAACGAAAGTAGCTTCGGCGAAATCGGGTGCGATGAATAAGGAAGCAAACGGAAACTTCTGCAATCTTCTTGCAGAGTTTTGTAAGTTTTGCGTAACGGTGGGAACATGTTGAAAAAGCGAAAGCTCGGGAGAAGAATCGGGGAAATTCAAGCGGGGGAAAAGCTCGTTTTCCAAGCCGCCATCGAAGATAAAGACTTGCTTCTTTACCTCGGGCTGACCGATGATGCCAATCCGCTCTATATCCAGCACGATTATGCTTCGCAGACGCCGTTTGGAAAACCGGTTGTTCCGCCGGTCATGTTGACGGGGATGATCACTTCCGCGGTCTCCAAATATTTGCCGGGCCCAGGCAGCTACATTACGCGGCAGGACCTCCGCTTTCTCCGCCCAGTTTATCATTATGAAACGCTCGAGTTTTTGCTGGAAGTCACCGATGTCGATGAGGCGAGCCATTGCGTGATGTTGTCCGTCATGGCGACGCGCGGTGCGGAGACGGTGCTGGAAGGGGCGTTGTCCGTCTTCCCGCCGCATACGTTGCCGCGCTTAGACGGGCGCGTGCTCGAGAACTTTTAACCTCATTTTGCAAGAAGTCCCCCACTTCGAAACGAAGGGTAAGTTTCATGCCGCTTTTCCGCCAAAAGAAGCCAACAAAACGCATGGGCCGTTTCCCGCGGGCGACCTGTCCGCAGGGCCCCCTTTTTTCTTTTTTTGTCCGAATCAAAGCGCCAATTGTGGTATCATAAAGGCAGAAACCATTGGACGGGATGGAGGAGCGGCATGGGACGAAAAATTTTAGTTGTCGATGACGAACAGCCGATTGTGACTCTTTTGTCGTACAATTTGGAGAAAGCCGGATTTCACGTCGTGACCGCTCACGATGGCGAAGAGGCGCTCGTTAAAGTAGCGTCCGAGCAGCCGGCGCTCATTATTTTGGACTTGATGCTGCCGAAGCTTGACGGCGTTGAAGTGTGCAAGCGGCTTCGCCAGCAGCAAATCATGACGCCGATTTTAATGTTGACGGCTCGCGATGATGAATTTGACAAAGTGCTTGGCCTTGAGCTTGGCGCCGACGACTATATGACGAAGCCGTTCAGCCCGCGAGAAGTCGTCGCGCGCGTCAAGGCGATTTTGCGCCGCACCGAACTTGCCCAGCCGACGGCTGAATCGAGCGAGCGGCTGGTCGTTGGCGAGTTGGAAATTTTTCCAGATCGCTATGAGGCAGCCATAGGCGGCAAGCCGCTTGAGCTGACGCCGAAAGAGTTTGAGTTGCTTCTTTATTTGGCGCGCCATAAAGGGCGGGTGTTGACGCGCGACCAACTGCTCAGTGCAGTGTGGAACTATGAGTTTGCCGGAGATACCCGCATCGTCGATGTCCATATCAGCCATTTGCGCGAGAAGATCGAAACCGATACGAAAAAGCCGATGTATATTAAAACGGTGCGCGGCCTTGGCTATAAATTGGAGGAACCGAAGCGGCATGAATAGCTTCCGCACCCGCCTTTTGTTTTGGCTCGTGACGCTCATCGCCACGGTGTTGATCGCCCTCGGGCTTTTGCTTGGGCAATTGCTGAAAGATTTTTACGCCGAGACGATGAACAAACGGATGGAAAAAGAGGCAAAAGCCCTTGCCATTTTGCTTGAAAACGAACCGCTCGAGCAAATTCGCAGCGACTTGCGGGAAATGGGGGACGAGCTGTCGTCGCGCGTCACCGTGCTCGATAAAGAAGAGCGGATGCAGTTTGACAGCGGGCGGGTGGCGGCGATCAGCGATGAGGACCATGAGCGCATCGTCCGCGCGATTTTGCGCAAAAAGCAGTTCCCCCGCTTTTCCGTGATCGAAAAAACGAACGATGTGTACTACTACATCGCCCCGTACGGGCGCGGCGAACGGAGCGGGTACGTCATTTTAAGCACGCCGACGAGCTCGCTCAAAAAGGTAAATGAGCAAATTTGGGGCGTGCTTACTAGCAGCCTCGGGATGGCGCTCGTTGTCATCATCGCCCTCGGCTGGAAAATCGCCAATCAATATATGAGGCCGATTGAAGAAGCAACGAAAGTGGCGTTTGAGCTGGAAAAAGGCAATTACGCCGCCCGGGTGCCCGATGGCGAGTATAACGAAGCTGGCATGCTCGTTCGCTCGATCAACCGGTTGGCCCGCCATTTGCAAGAAATGAGCCGGGCGCGGGAAATTCAGACCGACCGGCTTCATACGCTCATTGAAAACGTCGGCAGCGGCTTGTTGTTTATTGACCATCGCGGGCATGTCCATCTCATCAACCGGGCGTTCCAAACCCAGTTTCATATCGAGCCGTCTGACTGTTTGTACCGCCCGTATGCCGATGTGCTGCCGCACCGCGAGGTCGTTCGCTTCATCGACGATATTTTCATCACCGAAACGACGATGCGCCGGCATATGCGGCTGACGATTGGCATCGAGCGGAGACATTTCGATGTGTACGGAGCCCCGATCATCGGCACGAACGCCGAATGGAAAGGGATTGTCGTCGTATTTCACGACATTACGGAGCTGAAGCGGCTTGAGCAAATCCGCAAAGATTTTGTCGCCAACGTTTCGCACGAATTGAAAACGCCGGTGACGTCCATCAAAGGATTTGCCGAAACGTTGCTGGATGGCGCTATGAAAGACGACGAAGCGCTCGAACATTTTTTGACCATCATCTTGAAAGAAAGCGAACGGCTGCAAACGCTCGTCGAGGAACTGTTGGACTTGTCAAAAATTGAGCAGCATGGGTTTCAGCTTCAGCTGAGCGATGTCGACGCCGCCCAAGTCATCGCTGAAGCGGCCGCTGTGTTTCGCCAAAAAGCGTCGGAAAAACAGATTGACTTGCATATCGCATCACCGCCCGGGCTGGTCATCCGCGGCGATGCGAACCGGCTGAAGCAAATTTTGCTGAACTTGCTCGCCAACGCCATCGCGTATACGCCAGAGCGCGGGCGGGTCGCCGTCGAGGCGGAAGAGACGGAGAGAGAAGTGCTGATTCATGTGAAAGACACCGGCATCGGCATTGAAGAGAAAGAAATTCCCCGTATTTTTGAACGTTTTTACCGCGTTGACAAGGCGCGCAGCCGCGACTCCGGCGGAACGGGGTTGGGTCTTGCGATTGTGAAACATTTGGTTGAGGCTCACCACGGATATATTACCGTAGCGAGCGAAGTGGGGCGCGGCACAGTGTTTACGATTCATTTTCCGAAGCCGGAGCGGTAGCCGGCCTCTTTTTTATGGCAGGCGGCGGGCATGGTACAATAGAACAAGGAGCATTCGAGGAGGGATGAGATTGAAGAAAAAGTTGGTCTTAATTGACGGCAACAGCGTGGCATACCGCGCTTTTTTCGCCTTGCCGCTGTTGCATAACGACAAAGGCATTCATACGAACGCTGTCTATGGGTTTACGATGATGTTGAACAAAATTTTGGCGGAAGAGCAGCCAACCCATATGCTTGTCGCGTTTGACGCTGGGAAAACGACGTTTCGGCATGAAACGTTTCAAGAGTATAAAGGCGGACGGCAGCAGACGCCGCCGGAACTGTCGGAACAGTTCCCGCTGTTGCGCGAGCTGCTGAAAGCGTATCGCATTCCCGCCTATGAACTCGACAACTACGAAGCGGACGATATTATCGGAACGCTCGCCGCCCGCGCTGAGCAGGAAGGGTTTGAAGTAAAAGTCATTTCCGGCGACCGCGATTTAACTCAGCTCGCCTCGCCCCGCGTGACGGTGGACATTACGAAAAAAGGGATCACCGATATCGAACCGTACACGCCGGAGACGATTCGTGAAAAATACGGTTTGACCCCGGAACAAATCGTCGATTTGAAAGGATTGATGGGCGACAAATCGGACAACATCCCCGGCGTGCCGGGCATCGGGGAAAAGACGGCGGTCAAGCTGCTGAAGCAATTCGGCACGGTCGAAAACGTGCTCGCGTCCATTGACGAGATCAAAGGGGAAAAGTTGAAAGAAACGCTGCGCCAACACCGCGATGCGGCGCTTTTAAGCAAGCAGTTGGCCGCCATTCGCCGCGACGCTCCGGTCGAGCTGTCGCTTGATGATATCGCCTATCAAGGCGAAGACCGGGAGAAAGTGATCGCTTTATTTAAAGAGCTTGGCTTTCAATCGTTTTTAGAGAAAATGGATTCGCCATCGGATGCAAAGGAAAAACCGCTTGCGGAGATGACGTTCACGGTCGCTGACCGCGTTACGGAGGAGATGCTCGCCGACAAGGCGGCGCTTGTCGTTGAGGTGGTCGAGGAAAATTATCACGATGCTCCGATCGTTGGCATCGCTCTGGTCAACGAACATGGACGGTTTTTCTTGCGCCCGGAGATGGCGCTCGCCGATCCGCAGTTTGTCGCCTGGCTTGGCGATGAAACGAAGAAAAAAAGCATGTTTGACTCGAAACGGGCGATCGTCGCTTTAAAATGGAAAGGAATTGAGTTATGCGGTGTTTCATTTGATTTATTGCTGGCCGCCTATTTGCTTGATCCGGCGCAAGGCGCCGATGATGTGGCTGCGGCAGCCAACATGAAACAATACGAAGCGGTGCGTCCGGATGAAGCGGTGTATGGCAAAGGGACGAAGCGGGCTGTGCCGGACGAACGAGTGCTTGCCGAGCATCTCGTTCGCAAGGCGGCGGCGATTTGGGCGCTTGAGCAGCCGTTTTTGGATGAGCTGCGCCGCAACGAACAAGACGGGTTGCTCGTCGAGCTCGAGCAACCGTTGTCTTCGATTTTGGCGGAAATGGAATTTTTGGGGGTTAAAGTGGACACGAAGCGGCTCGAGCAGATGGGCGAAGAGCTCGCCGGGCAGCTGCGTACGGTCGAGCGGCGCATTTACGAGCTCGCCGGCCAGGAGTTTAACATCAATTCTCCGAAACAGCTCGGCGTCATTTTATTTGAAAAGCTGCAACTGCCGGTCTTGAAAAAAACGAAAACCGGCTACTCGACGTCGGCGGACGTGCTTGAAAAACTTGCGCCTTATCATGAGATCGTGGAAAACATTTTGCATTACCGCCAGCTTGGCAAGCTGCAGTCGACGTATATTGAAGGATTGTTGAAAGTCGTGCGCTCCGATACAAAGAAGGTGCATACGATTTTCAATCAGGCGCTGACGCAAACCGGACGGCTCAGCTCGATGGAGCCGAACTTGCAAAACATTCCGATTCGGTTGGAAGAAGGGCGGAAAATTCGTCAGGCGTTCGTGCCGTCGGAGCCCGACTGGCTCATTTTTGCCGCCGACTACTCGCAAATTGAATTGCGCGTTCTTGCCCATATTGCTGAAGATGACAACTTAATTGAAGCGTTCCGCCGCGATTTGGACATCCACACGAAAACGGCGATGGATATTTTCCATGTGAGCGAGGACGAAGTGACGCCCCATATGCGCCGCCAGGCGAAGGCGGTCAACTTCGGCATCGTTTACGGAATCAGCGATTACGGCCTGGCGCAAAACTTAAATATTTCGCGCAAAGAGGCGGCTGAATTTATCGAACGCTATTTCGCCAGCTTTCCGGGCGTGAAGAGGTATATGGAAAACATTGTGCAAGAGGCGAAACAAAAAGGGTATGTGACGACGCTTTTGCACCGGCGCCGCTATTTGCCGGATATCACAAGCCGCAACTTCAACGTTCGCAGCTTTGCCGAGCGGACGGCGATGAACACGCCGATTCAAGGGAGCGCGGCTGACATTATTAAAAAGGCGATGATCGATTTGAACGCAAGGTTGAAGGAAGAGCGGCTGCAAGCGCGCCTTTTGCTGCAAGTGCATGACGAGCTTATTTTGGAAGCGCCGAAAGAAGAGATTGAGCGGCTGTGCCGGCTCGTTCCGGAAGTGATGGAGCAAGCCGTTGCGCTCAGTGTGCCGCTTAAAGTCGATTACCATTACGGCCCGACGTGGTATGACGCCAAATAACTGACGCCCTTGGCGCCTGAGCCGTTTTTTCTTTCCGCAGATGAGTCGGCGCCAAGGCGAAAGCGTCGGCTGGCTAGCCCGCTGGAATGATGCGGGCAAACGGAGGAAGGAAAGGAGGGGAAGCCATGCCGGAATTGCCGGAAGTGGAAACGATCCGCCGCACGCTTTTGCCGTTGGTGGTCGGCAAAACGATTGGGGACGTGCGCGTCTTTTGGCCGAACATCATCCGCCATCCGCAAGACCCCGAGGCGTTTGCGGCAAGAATGATCGGACAGACGGTGCGCGGTGTGGAGCGGCGCGGAAAATTTTTGAAATTCCTTCTTGACCGCGATGCGCTTATTTCCCATTTGCGCATGGAAGGGCGCTACGCCGTCGCTTCTGTCCTCGAGCCGCTTGAACCGCATACGCACGTCGTGTTTCGCTTCACGGACGGCAGCGAGCTTCGCTACCGCGACGTGCGCAAGTTTGGAACGATGCACGTTTATGCCAAAGAGGAAGCCGACCGCCGGCCGCCGCTTGGCGAGCTCGGGCCGGAGCCGCTTTCCCCGGCGTTTTCCCCGGCTGTATTGGCCGAGCGGGCGGCGAAAACGAAACGGCCGGTGAAAGCACTGCTCCTTGACCAGACGGTCGTGGCTGGGTTTGGCAATATTTATGTCGACGAATCGCTGTTTCGCGCCGGTATTCTTCCTAGACGGCCGGCCGCCTCGCTCTCTGGAGAAGAGATTGAGCGCCTGCACGAGGAAATGGTGGCGACGATCGGCGAGGCGGTCATGAAAGGGGGAAGCACGGTGCGTACGTACGTGAACACGCAAGGCGAGGCTGGCGCGTTCCAACATCATTTGTACGTGTACGGCCGCAAAGGCGAACCGTGCAAACGATGCGGCACGCCGATTGAAAAAACGGTCGTCGCCGGCCGCGGCACGCATTATTGCCCGCGCTGCCAGCGCTAGGCGGCGCGTAAAAAGGAGAGAGGTTCTATGACGTTGACGATCGGATTGACCGGAGGAATCGCAAGCGGCAAAAGCACGGTGAGCGCAATGATGCGCGAGCTCGGCCTTCCGGTCATTGATGCAGATGAAGCGGCGCGCGCCGTCGTCCGACCGGGGGAAGACGCCTACCGCCAAATTGTCGCCGCCTTCGGTCCGGACATTTTGCAGACAAACGGAGAGATCGATCGAGCGAAACTCGGGGCGATCGTGTTCAGCGACGAAGAGGAACGGAAAAAGCTAAATGACATCGTCCACCCGGCGGTGCGTCGGAAAATGCTTACGGAGAAAGAAGCGCTCGTCCGTTCCGGGGCGAAAACGGTCGTATTGGACATTCCGCTTTTATTTGAAAGCGGGTTGACCGCCTGGGTTGATAAAATATTGGTCGTATACGTCGATGATGACGTCCAGCTTCGCCGGCTGATGGAGCGAAACGGTTTCACCGAGGAAGAAGCGCGGGCCCGCATCCGCGCTCAATGGCCGCTGGTGGAAAAAATCAAACAGGCTGATGCGGTCATCAACAATAACGGAACGAGGGAAGAGACACGCCGTCAGCTGTTGGTCATTTTGGAGCAATGGGACGCCTTGGAAAAGTAGGCGTCTTTTTTGTTGGCTTTTGGTCATTTTGTTCTCCACATTTCCTAAAAATATGATATACTATTTATGTGAATATAAGAAAATAGTATAACATATATGAGAGGAGAACAAAGTGAATGAAGGCGAAAGTGGCGATTAACGGTTTCGGACGAATCGGACGGATGGTGTTCCGGCGCGCCATTAATTCCCTTGATCTCGATATTGTGGCGGTGAATGCCAGCTATCCGCCGGAAACGTTAGCCCATTTAGTGAAATACGACTCAAACCACGGCAAATTTGACGGTGAGGTCATCGCTTTAGAAGACGGCCTGCTGGTCAACGGCAAAAAAGTGAAGCTTCTCCATTCGCGCGATCCGAAGCAGCTGCCGTGGAAAGAGCTTGATATCGATATTGTGATTGAAGCGACCGGCAAATTCAACGATCGCGAAAAGGCGAGCCTTCACCTTGAGGCAGGGGCGAAGCGCGTTATTTTAACCGCCCCGGGTAAAAATGAAGATGTGACGATCGTCGTCGGCGTCAACGAGCATATGCTTGACATCGACCGCCATTTCATCATTTCAAACGCTTCATGTACGACGAACTGCTTGGCTCCAGTCGTCAAAGTGCTCGATGAAGCGTTCGGGATTGAAAACGGGCTGATGACGACGGTTCACGCATATACGAACGACCAAAAAAACATCGACAACCCGCATAAAGATTTGCGCCGCGCCCGCTCGTGCGCACAGTCGATCATCCCGACGACAACGGGAGCGGCGAAAGCGCTTGGCCTGGTGCTGCCGCATTTAAAAGGGAAACTTCATGGCATGGCGCTCCGCGTCCCGACGCCGAACGTCTCGCTCGTTGATTTGGTCGTCGACTTGAAGCGCGATGTAACGGTTGATGAAGTGAACGAGGCGTTCATCCGCGCGGCCAATGGTCCGTTGAAAGGCATTTTAGATTTCACGATGGAGCCGCTTGTATCGATCGATTTCAACACGAACCCGCATTCGGCGATTATCGACGGCTTATCGACGATGGTCATGGAAGGGCGAAAAGTGAAAGTGCTCGCTTGGTATGACAATGAGTGGGGCTATTCGTGCCGCGTCGTTGATTTAGCCCATCTTGTTGCAGCCAAAATGAAGGAGCGTCTCAGCGTCAATGCGTAACGGACGCGCCGCCTTGGCGGCGGTCCGATATAAAGCGCGCCGCCCGCGCTGCGGCCTGTGATCCGCACAAACGGATCGGGCCGCGGCGCAGGCGTGGGCGCTTTTCTCTTTTTCATGCAAAAAAAATTAAAAAAGCCTGTTGCAAAAAAAAACTAAACAAAGTATACTATGTCTCGTGAACTTCTTAACGGCAAGGGTAATGTGACTACTTAAAGGGTTAGGACCTCTTAGGACTAACTTTCCCCCGTGGTAGTTATACATGCCATTTTGCAACTCACCTTTTGTTTTTTTATTTGTTTGAGAAAATTGGTTAAAGGGGGATTCTTTTCATGGATACGATGGGTCGTCACGTTATCTCGGAACTTTGGGGATGCGACTTTGACAAACTGAATGATATTGATTTTATTGAAAAAACGTTCGTTGACGCCGCGTTAAAGTCGGGAGCGGAGATTCGCGAAGTGGCGTTCCATAAATTCGCTCCGCAAGGCGTAAGCGGAGTCGTCATTATTTCGGAATCGCATTTGACGATTCATACGTTTCCCGAACACGGCTATGCGAGCATTGATGTGTATACATGCGGCCATTTAGACCCGACGATTGCCGCCGATTACATCGCGGAAATGCTTGGCGCGCAAACGCGGGAAACGATTGAACTTCCGCGCGGCATGCGCCCGATTGAAGTGAAAAAGGCGCAAGCGCTGTAATTGGTATAATGATGAAGCCAAAAGGAGCGTAGGCAAAACGCTCCTTTTTTTGCGCCTTCGGCGGTACAACGGCGGCGAAAATCATGGTATGATGGAAGAAAAAGAATGAGCTAGGGAGACGTGGCAATGAGCATGTGGAAAAAACTAAAATACACCTTCACAAACCATTGTGAAACGCGGGAAAATCATGAAGATGAAGAGCTAAGGAGCCATTATTACAAAGCGACGAACCGCGCCGTCATCGATGCCGTCAAAGAGCTGCTCTCGTCGCTGCCCGGCGCTGAGATCGTTTCTGTTTCCGAAGAGCGCGGGGAAATTTGCGCCCAAACGCGGCGCGGCAAAAAGCTGTTCATCGTCGCCACCGTCATTTCCGTGCGGCCGTTTGAGACGGCGGTCGATTTTTCCGTGACGACCGACACGAAGCTATTGCCGTTTGATTTTGGGCATAGCCGGGCGGTCATTCTCGATTTGTACAGGAAGTTGAACGTCTGCCTGCCATATATCGGTTCTGGACTGAATAGCTAACTGTATCTTGTCTCTTCCTGCCCATTCCGGTATGATAGAAAATAAGAAGATAAACGGAGTGGATGCTATGCGATGTCCGTCATGCCATCATCAAGGCACGCGCGTGCTTGACTCGCGCCCGGTCGAAGAGGGGCGTTCGATCCGCCGCCGGCGGGAGTGCGAGCAGTGTCATTATCGGTTTACGACGTTTGAGCGGATCGAGGAGCCGCCGCTGATTGTTGTGAAAAAAGAGGGAACGCGCGAAGAATTCAGCCGGGAGAAAATTTTGCGCGGTTTGATCAAAGCGTGCGAGAAGCGGCCGGTGGCTCTCGAGGAGCTGGAAAAAGTGACGCAGGAAATCGAGCGCGAGCTGCGCAACCAAGGCGTCTCGGAAGTGAAAAGCGAAACGATCGGCGAAATGGTGATGGAACGCCTGTCGCACATCGATGAGGTGGCTTATGTCCGTTTCGCTTCCGTCTATCGGCAGTTTAAAGACATTAATGTGTTCATTGAAGAACTGAAAGAGTTGATCAAAAAAGGGCAGCGGTAAAAAGGGCTTTGGCGGCATGCGGCAAGCCCTTTTTTCAACGTCTTTTCGGCATGAAAGGAGAGAGCCGATTTGAAACGAATACGGTGGAATGGAAGGTCGGAGCGATGCAGCACCATTGGAAAGAGCTGATTGCCGTCGACCGTTATACCGTGCAAAGCCGTGACGTGTTGCATGAGGTGGACCGAAAAGTGCTGACGCTGCTTTACCAGCCGCTCATCGGCTGCCGGGCGTTGGCGCTTTATATGACGCTTTGGGGGGAGCTTGAGTTGCTTGGCGGCCAAGAAGCGACCCATCATCGGCTCATGGCGCTCATGCAGTGCGGGCTGCCGGACATTTACAGCGAACGGTTGAAACTCGAAGGAATTGGGCTGCTTAGCACGTACGTCCACGCTCCAGAGGTGGATGAACCAAAGCTGTTTCTTTATGAGCTGCGTCCGCCGCTGGCGCCGGATCAGTTTTTCCGCGACGAGATGCTGAGCGTTTTTTTGCGCCGACAAGTCGGCCGCCGCTTGTTTATCCAGCTGAGCAACGTGTTTGCCCGTCCGTTCATTGACGAAACGAAGTTCACTCCGGTGACGCGGTCGTTTTCCGACGTGTTTTCGGCCGTGCCCGCGGAACAAATCGTCGCTGGCTTCAGTGAAGAAGACGGACCCGTTCCTTTAGGAGGAAACGAGCATACTGGGCGGGATGAGGCGTCGTATGCACTCGATGATGATGTATTTGACTTTGAACTGTTTTTTGCCGGGCTGTCCAAACAGCTTGTGCCGCGCCGGGCTGTCACGGCGAAAGTGAAAGAAGCGATCAAAAAGCTCGCGTTTTTGTACGGCATCCCGCCGCTTGAGATGCAAAAAATCGTTCTCGGTGTCATCGACCCGGCGTACCATATTGATATTGACGCGCTGCGCCAGGCGGCGCGCGAGTGGTATGAGCTTGAGCATGGCGGTGTCGAGCCGCGCCTTGTCGAGCGAGTGCAGCCGCTCGCCTACCGGACGATGGAGCACGTCAAACCGCGCACAAAAGAGGAGCAGCTGATGAAGCAGCTGGAAACGATTTCCCCGCGCCAGCTGCTCAAGGAAATCTCAGGCGGCGTTGAGCCGTCGCTTGCCGATTTGCAGTTGATCGAAGATATTATGTTCCAGCAGCAGCTGCTTCCAGGGGTTGTCAACGTGCTCATTTATTACGTCATGCTGCGAACGAATATGAAGCTATCGAAAAAATATGTCGAAAAAATCGCCAGCCATTGGGCGCGCAAAAAAGTGCGAACGGTGAAAGAAGCGATGGAACTGGCGAAAGAAGAGGCGAAGACGTACCAAAACTGGGCGAACGAAAAGGAAAAAGGAACGCGGACGGTGCGCAAAGTCGTGCGCACGGAAATCGTTCCGGACTGGCTGAACATGGACTACAGCCAGCCGGAGGATGATGATTTTGACGTCGAACAGGCGCGTAAAGAGCTCGAGGAGCGGCTGAAAAAATACCGTGATGAATCGTAGAGGGAAAAGCCATGGAACGAGTCAATCACCTATTGCAACGGTTGCTTGGCAATCAACGGTTTAAACAACGCTACGAACAAATGAAGCGCTACATTTTGGAGCATCCGGACGTGCAGTCGTTTTTGCAGGCGCACAAGCAGCAGCTGTCGGCGGATGCGGTCGATGGGAGCTTGATGAAGCTGTACGAATTTATCGAGCAACACGGAAATTGCCGCCAATGTCCGGGGCTTGAGCGGTGTCCAAACATGTTGCCCGGGTACCATCCAAATTTGGTGATCAACGGCGGAAGGATCGACGTTGAGTACGACCGTTGCCCGAAAAAAGTGCAATACGACGAGAGGAAGCGGCAAGAGTCGCTCATTCAAAGCATGTTCATGCCGCGTGAAATTTTGCGGGCTTCGCTCTCTGACGTCGATCTCAATGACGACGGACGGATTAAAGCGATCCGGTTTGCCGAGCGGTTTGTGGCGGAATACGAGCCAGGGAAAAAAATGAAAGGCTTGTATTTGCACGGATCGTTTGGGGTGGGCAAAACATATTTGCTTGGAGCGATCGCCAACGAGCTGGCGAAGCGAAACGTCCCGTCGCTGATCGTCTACGTGCCAGAGCTGTTTCGCGAGATGAAACATTCTCTTCAAGACCAGACGATGAACGAAAAGCTCGATTATATCAAAAAAGTGCCAGTGCTTATGCTCGATGACCTCGGGGCGGAGGCGATGTCAAGCTGGGTGCGCGATGATGTGCTCGGTCCGATCTTGCAATACCGAATGTTTGAAAACTTGCCGACGTTTTTTACATCGAACTTTGATATGCAGCAGCTCGCCCACCATTTGACGTATTCGCAGCGCGGCGAAGAAGAGAAGGTGAAAGCGGCGCGCATTATGGAACGGATCCGCTATTTGGCCTATCCGATCGAAATTACCGGGCCGAACCGCCGGCAATAGCGGTCGGCGTCAACGAACGAACGGCGCTTGATTCAGGCGCCGTTTTTTTGCGCGCCAGCGCCCGCCGCTCGTCGGACAGCTTGGTTATTGTTTCGTTTCTGTTCGCCTGTTTTGCGCTTTTTTAGTCTAAACAGCCGGTTGCCCCCATATATATAAACCAAGCATTCCTTTCAAACCAAAGGGGGGACAGCGGGTGATCGAAATCCATTTTGACGAGGCAAGCGAGGCGGAAAAATTCGTTTGGCTGCTGCATCACCGGCAACCGGATGACGGTCCGCTGTTTCATGCCGCTTATGACGGACACAAAACCGTGGCGGTTTACATACACGGCGAAGAGAAGCATGTGCTTGAGGCGCATATCATACCGGCTATGACGGCGTTTATGCAAGAGGTGATGGAAGACCGGCTGCTGCTATCCATCATTGCCAATGTTTTTTATTTCCGCGACGTCGAAGAGCAACAGCAAATTTTGGCCCTCGCTCATTCGTTTTTGGACGGCGAGCGGCGCGATTACCGGAAAAGCGCGGCGTTTGCCGCCTCGCGCACAGCGATGTTGCGCGACGCTTTCGCTTCCTTTTTGCGCGACGGCTTGTCGTTTTCGTTTTCCTCGTTTGTTACGTTCCGGCTGAAGCCGTACATGGAGCGCCTCCAGCATTATGTCGAACTGGCGATTGATGAATACAAGCTCGAGCAGGAGTATCAAAATTTTGTGCAAATGCTGCGCGACTGCTTGGCTGTCCGGGCGCCGCAATGGCCGAGCCTGTATTTGGTGCATGATCCGCCGCAGTTCATCTTTTACGACAGCGAGCGGCGTCAGCTGTCAGCCGATGAGGTGAAACAGGCGGTTGACCGCCATCTCGTCGTCAGCCAACCGATGTACATCGACTCATCCGTACTGGCGCCGCTCGTGTCGCTTGCACCAGCAGAAATCGAGCTGTACACCGATGATCCGGATGACGGCATGGTGCAAACATTGCAAAACGTGTTTCAAGAACGGCTTCGCCTTCATCGACGCGCCGATTTCTTCCGTCCGTTTGCCGCCAACGTCGGAAATGGGGGAGAAGCTTGATTTTTCTGGCTGTTTTCGCTATAATGTCGTCATGAAAATGAACGAAAACAAGCAATGATGAGGACACGGGCGCATTTTTACGGTTTCCAGAGAGGGAAGGCAGCGGCTGGAACCTTCCTAACACGAAAAATGCGCTTACCCCCTCAGAGCTGCGGCAGCGAACGCGACGTCCAGTAGTTGCCGCCGGTGCACAGCCGTTATTCTTGTTGAGCCATGGCGCGATGCCGCCATGGGAAGAAGGGTGGAACCACGACGAAAACTCGTCCCTTTGTGAGGGAGGAGTTTTTTTATTTTTCATCATGACAAAGGAGTGATTACCGATGCCAGATGTGATTCGCATTACGTTCCCGGACGGGGCGGAAAAGGAGTTTTCGCGCGGAACAACGACGGAAGACATCGCCGCCTCGATCAGCCCGGGGCTGAAGAAAAAAGCGATCGCCGGGAAACTCAACGGGCGGTTCGTCGATTTGCGCACGCCGCTTCAGGAAGACGGCGAGCTTGTCATCATCACCCAAGACATGCCGGAGGCGCTTGACATTTTGCGCCATAGCACCGCCCATTTAATGGCGCAGGCGATCAAACGGCTGTATGCCAACGTCAAGCTTGGCGTCGGTCCGGTCATTGAAAACGGCTTTTACTATGATATCGACATGGAGCATAAGCTGACGCCGGACGACCTCCCGAAAATCGAAGCGGAAATGCGCAAGATTGTCAAAGAAAATTTGGACATCGTCCGCAAAGAAGTGAGCCGCGAAGAAGCCATTCGTCTGTATGAAGACATCGGCGATGAGCTGAAATTGGAGCTCATCAACGACATTCCGGAAGGCGAAACGATTTCCATTTATGAGCAGGGCGAGTTTTTCGACCTTTGCCGCGGCGTGCACGTGCCGTCGACCGGAAAAATCAAAGAGTTCAAGCTGCTCAGCATCTCCGGCGCCTATTGGCGCGGCGACAGCAACAACAAAATGCTGCAGCGCATCTATGGCACCGCCTTTTTCAAAAAGGAAGACTTGGACCGTTATTTGCGCCTGCTCGAAGAAGCGAAAGAGCGCGACCATCGGAAGCTCGGCAAAGAGCTCGAGCTGTTTACGACATCGCAACAAGTCGGACAAGGGCTGCCGCTTTGGCTGCCGAAAGGGGCGACGATCCGCCGCATCATTGAGCGGTACATTGTCGACAAAGAAGTCGCGCTTGGCTACGACCATGTGTACACGCCGGTGCTCGGCAGCGTCGAGCTGTATAAAACATCAGGCCATTGGGATCATTACAAAGAAAACATGTTCCCGCCGATGGAGATGGATAACGAACAGCTCGTGCTTCGTCCGATGAACTGCCCGCACCATATGATGATTTACAAAAGCAAGCTGCACAGCTACCGCGAGCTGCCGATTCGCATCGCCGAGCTCGGCACGATGCACCGCTATGAAATGTCTGGAGCGCTCACCGGCCTGCAGCGCGTCCGCGGCATGACGCTCAACGACGCCCACATTTTCGTGCGCCCGGACCAAATCAAAGAAGAGTTTAAGCGCGTCGTCAACTTGATTTTGGAAGTGTACAAGGATTTTGGCATTGAGGAATACTCGTTCCGCTTGTCGTACCGCGATCCGCATGACAAAGAAAAATATTACGACGACGATGAAATGTGGGAGAAAGCCCAGCGCATGCTGCGTGAGGCGATGGACGAGCTTGGGCTTGACTATTACGAAGCAGAAGGGGAAGCGGCGTTTTACGGGCCGAAGCTCGATGTGCAAGTGCGCACAGCGCTCGGCAAGGACGAAACGCTCTCCACTGTCCAGCTGGACTTCCTTTTGCCTGAGCGGTTTGATTTGACGTACATCGGCGAAGACGGCAAACCGCATCGCCCGGTTGTCATCCATCGCGGCGTCGTCTCGACGATGGAGCGGTTTGTCGCGTTCCTCATCGAGGAGTATAAAGGCGCGTTCCCGACATGGCTCGCCCCGGTTCAAGTGAAAGTGATTCCGGTGTCGCCGGAGGCGCATCTCGATTATGCGTATGAGGTGCAGCGGTTGCTGAAAGAAAACGGCTTCCGCGTCGAAGTGGACGAGCGGGACGAAAAAATCGGCTATAAAATTCGCGAAGCGCAAATGCAAAAAATCCCGTATATGCTTGTTGTCGGCGACAAAGAAGTGTCCGAGCAGGCGGTCAACGTCCGCCGCTACGGCGAAAAAGAGAGCCGGACGATGGGGCTTGATGAGTTTGCTGCCTTGCTCGCTGACGATGTGCGGGAAAAACGGACAAGATCTGGGAAAGCATAATGAAACAGCCAACAGGCGAAACTCGAGTGCAACTGGCAGACTGAAGGAAAAAACGACGGCGATGGCCAAAGTCATGAGCGGTTCAAGAGAAGGGAAAACAGCGGAATTTCGCGCCGCGAGGAACGATAAAAAATTTTCTCTTGCCAATTCGACGTCAATCCGCTATAATAAAGGACGTTGTGTTTATCAAGAGCCGCTCCTTGACATGCCATTGCCAAGGTGGTATATTGTATAGAGTGGAATGATTGCTTGTTTGTAACAAAAGCAGAAGCACCCCGCTTCTCACCTGGCCGACGCCAAGACGGCTGTTGGCAGGTTGTTACAGTTCGTCAATGCGAGTGTAAGGACGTACTGCGCGGGTGCTTTGTGCATCCGCGCTTTTTTTGGCTGGAAGTGGGGCTCTGCCGGCAAACAAGCCAGTCGGAAAAAACCTTGGAGGTGGCTCATTATTAGCAAAGATTTTATCATCAACGAACAAATTCGTGCCCGGGAAGTGCGCTTGATCGACCAAAACGGCGAACAGCTTGGCATCAAGTCGAAGCAGGAAGCGCTTGAGATTGCGGCAAGACGCAATTTGGACCTTGTGCTTGTCGCACCGAACGCCAAACCGCCCGTTTGCCGCATCATGGACTACGGCAAATTCCGCTTCGAGCAGCAGAAGAAAGAAAAAGAAGCGCGCAAAAAGCAAAAAGTGATCAACGTCAAAGAGGTGCGCCTCAGCCCGACGATCGAAGAGCATGATTTCAACACGAAGCTCCGCAACGCGCGCAAGTTTCTCGAAAAAGGCGATAAAGTGAAGGCAACGATCCGCTTTAAAGGGCGGGCGATCACCCATAAAGAAATCGGGCAGCGCGTCCTTGACCGCTTCTCGGAAGCGTGCGCCGACATTGCCGTCGTCGAAACGGCGCCGAAAATGGACGGGCGCAACATGTTTTTAGTGCTCGCACCGAAAAACGACAACAAGTAAGGAGGAACTACGATGCCAAAAATGAAAACTCACCGCGGCTCGGCGAAACGGTTCAAAAAAACGGCGAGCGGCAAATTAAAACGCGGCCATGCGTATACGAGCCACTTGTTTGCCAATAAAACGAAAAAACAAAAACGTCATCTCCGCAAAGCGACGCTCGTCTCGCCTGGCGATTTCAAACGCATCCGCCAAATGCTCGACAACTTGAAATAACGACCGACTATAGGAGGGAACGATTATGCCACGCGTAAAAGGTGGACCAGTGACGCGCAGACGTCGCAAAAAAGTGCTAAAACTCGCAAAAGGCTATTTCGGCGCGAAACACGCGTTATATAGAGTGGCCAACCAACAAGTGATGAAATCGCTCATGTACGCGTATCGCGACCGCCGTCAACGGAAGCGCGACTTCCGGAAGTTGTGGATTGCCCGCATCAACGCGGCGGCCCGCCAAAACGGCTTGTCCTACAGCCGCCTCATGCACGGCTTGAAATTAGCGGGCGTCGAAGTGAACCGGAAAATGCTCGCCGACTTGGCGGTGAACGACCAAGCGGCATTCGCCCAACTCGCCGATTTGGCAAAAGCCAACTTGAATAAGTAACAACGATGGCCATCCTGAATTGGGGTGGCCGTTTTTCTTATCAAGGAAAGGGATCGATATGATACAATACGGGATAGTGATCAACCTTCTCGCTTTTTTGTGATGGGGCTTGACAAATATAAGGCGAAGCGCCGTCGGCTTCGCATCGCCGAGCGGACGCTTTGGCTGCTTTCGTTGGTTGGCGGTGCCATCGGTTCGGCGGCCGGAATGTATCTATTCCGCCATAAAATGCGCCACCGCCGATTTCGATTTGGTTTGCCGCTATTGGCGGCGGAGCTGTTCCTCTATTGGCAATGGATGCAGTAGAAAGGGGAGGAGAGAATGGACTGGCTTTTGCTTTATGACATGCAGCAGGCTTTAGATAAGCGCATTGAAACGGAGCACGGCTTGGAGGATGAAGATTTGTTTGAGCGCAAACGGCTTGCCTTTCTCGTCGAACTGGGAGAACTTGCAAACGAGACGCGCTGTTTTAAATTTTGGAGTGTGAAACCGCCGGCTCCAGCGGAACGCGTGCTTGAAGAGTATGTCGACGGCTTGCATTTTTTGCTGTCGCTTGGGCTTGAGTGCGGCTTGTTTTATGAAGGCAAGGAAGCCCCGTCGGCAGCGCGGCCGCTTGTCGAGCAGTTTCTCGCCGTGTTTCGCGCCGCCGAGCGGTTCGGGGCGGTGAAGGAGCGGACGGAGTACGATGCGCTGTTTACGGAATATTGGCGGCTTGGCGTCGCGCTCGGGTTTTCTTCCGACGACATCGAGGCGGCGTACCGGAGGAAAAATGAAGTGAACCACAAGCGGCAAAATGAACGGTACTGACGCGTTTTTTCGAAAGGCGAATGATTGAATGTTGCCAACTGTTAGAAGTATAATAAAAAGTGGACAAAAACGGGAAGGAGTGTCAAAGATGGCCAAGCTGGACGAAACGTTGACGATGCTGAAAGCGCTGACCGATGCGAAAGGCGTCCCCGGCAACGAGCGGGAAGCGCGCGATGTGATGAAAACATACATAGCTCCATATGCCGACGAAGTGACAACCGATGGGCTCGGCAGCTTGATCGCGAAAAAAGAAGGGAAATCGGGCGGGCCGAAAGTGATGATCGCTGGCCACTTAGATGAGGTCGGCTTTATGGTGACGCAAATCGATGACAAAGGGTTCATCCGCTTCCAGACGCTTGGCGGCTGGTGGAGCCAAGTGATGCTCGCCCAGCGCGTGACGATCGTGACGAAAAAAGGGGACATCACCGGCGTCATCGGTTCGAAGCCGCCGCACATTTTGCCGCCGGATGCGCGCAAAAAACCGGTGGAAATCAAAGATATGTTCATCGACATCGGTGCGACGAGCCGCGAGGAAGCGATGGAGTGGGGCGTCCGCCCGGGCGATATGATCGTGCCGTATTTTGAATTTACGGTATTGAACAACGAAAAAATGCTGCTGGCGAAAGCATGGGACAACCGGATCGGCTGTGCGGTCGCCATCGATGTGCTGAAACAGCTGAAAGGCGTTGACCATCCGAACACGGTATACGGCGTCGGCACGGTGCAAGAGGAAGTCGGGCTGCGCGGCGCGCGCACGGCCGCCCAGTTCATCCAGCCAGATATCGCGTTTGCCGTTGACGTCGGCATTGCCGGCGACACGCCGGGCGTGTCGGAAAAAGAGGCGATGGGCAAACTCGGCGCCGGCCCGCACATCGTTCTGTACGACGCGACGATGGTGTCGCACCGCGGCTTGCGCGAATTTGTCATCGAAGTGGCCGAAGAGCTGAACATTCCGTACCATTTTGACGCCATGCCAGGCGGCGGCACGGACGCCGGGGCCATTCACTTAACTGGCATTGGCGTTCCGTCGCTCACGATCGCGATCCCGACGCGCTACATCCACTCGCACGCCGCCATTTTGCACCGCGATGACTACGAAAACACGGTCAAGCTATTAGTCGAAGTGATCAAACGGCTTGACGCCGACAAAGTGAAACAACTGACGTTTGACTAATGGAAACACCGGCCGAATCGGCCGGTGTTTGTCATTGTTTAACCGCCTGCTCGAGGGTTGTGAGCATCATGTCTTTTTGCTGCTCATTGGCGTGCGTCCAAATGGCTTCAAAGAGGACGCCGAGGCCGGGCAAATATTTTTCCTCGCCACGTTGGATCGCGTCTTCGATCGTATTTTCCAATTGCTCTTTCGAATTGTTGGCGACATTGTGCATAATCGCCTTCCGCAAGTTTAAATCCATATGTCTCACCTCGTTGGCCGTATTGTACACCGTTATCCTTTGCCAATGGCGGCGGATTTATACATGGAGCGGCTCTCGTATATGGTATAATAGAGGAAAAACTAGACCGAAATGAGTGATGGCGACGATGGCCGCGAAACCGCTCTATGGATTGGAACGAACGGTGTTTCGCCAACTGCTCCATCTATTTTCCCGTTATGCTGATGTCATTGAAAAAGTCATTTTGTTCGGCTCAAGAGCACGAGGCGATTATAAGGAAGGATCGGATATCGATTTGGCGATCAAATTTCGAAAACCGGGAGGCCCGCTGTACCTCCTGCAATCGGACTTGGATGAACTTCCGATCATTTATACGATCGATGTTGTTGATTACAATCAAATTCACAACGAGCAGCTAAAAATGAATATTGACCAAGAAGGAAAGACGATTTTTCAAACGAACGAGCACGGGAAGGTGATGGTCACAATGAGCCGGCTGATGGATCGATTTTACGATTTCGAACGGGCGCTCTCCAAACTCCGGCAAAGTGCCGCAAGAGACGCCCAAACGGATGACCTTGTTGTCGATGCGACCATTCAACGTTTTGAATTCACGTACGAACTGGCATGGAAATGGATGAAACTTTATTTGGAGTATCAGGGATACGCTGAAGTGACGAGTCCGAGGAAAACGATTCGCGAGGCGTTTCGGGAAGGGTTGATTCAAGACGGAGAGACATGGCTTCGCATGCTGGAAGACCGCAACCGGACGTCCCATACGTATGACGAAGAAACCGCGATGGACATTTACGAACGCATTCGCACACACTATATCCCGCTGTTTGACCGCTTGCTTGACGAAATGAAACAACGGCTTGACTCATCGACATGAGCGGCTGATGGGCAGACGACAAGAGATGGCGCTTAGCCGTATGGTGGAAAGCAGTCACGGCTTGGTCTTGGGCGTGAGGCTCACATTTTTGCTATAATCAAATGAAGAAACTTGACGCATGAGGTGACGACACAATGGAAAAAGCGACATTCGCCGGCGGCTGCTTTTGGTGCATGGTGACGCCGTTTGAGGAGCTCGATGGCATTTACGGCATCGTCTCCGGCTATACAGGGGGACATGTGGAAAATCCAACGTACGAGCAAGTGAAAACGGGTACGACCGGCCACTACGAAGCGGTGCAAATTACGTTTGACCCGGACGTCTTTCCGTATGAGCGGCTGCTTGAGCTGTATTGGTGCCAAATCGACCCGACCGATGACGGCGGCCAGTTTCACGACCGCGGGCCGCAATACCGGACGGCGATTTTTTACCATAACGAAAAACAGCGCCAGCTCGCCGAGCAGTCGAAGCGGGCGCTCGAGGAAGGCGGGCGTTTTTCGAAGCCGATCGTGACAAAAATTTTGCCGGCGACGACGTTTTACCCGGCGGAAGAGTATCATCAAAACTACCATAAGAAAAATCCGGAGCACTACAAACAAGACCGCGCCGCCTCCGGACGCGATGAGTTTATCGCCAAACATTGGGGGGCGAAGCGGTGAAGCGGATCGAATCGCCGAAAAACGCGCGCGTCAAACAATGGAAAAAATTGTTGACGAAAAAAGGGCGCGACGAAACCGGGTGGTTTTGGCTTGAAGGGTTTCATCTCGTCGAAGAGGCAGTGAAAAGCAACGCGCCGCTTGTCGAGCTGATTGTCGATGAGCGGACGGACGTCCCGCCCGTCTGGAATGTCACCGGCGTCCCGGTTACGATCGTAACCGAAGCGGTGATGAAGGCGATCAGCAGCACGGAAACCCCGCAAGGAATCGCCGCCGTCTGCCGGCAGCTGTCGTACGAGCTTAAGGGCGTGAAGACGGCTTTGCTCATTGACGCTGTGCAAGACCCAGGCAACCTCGGCACGATGATTCGCACCGCCGATGCGGCCGGCATCGATGCCGTCATCCTCGGTGAAGGATGCGTCGACTTGTACAACCCGAAAGTCGTGCGGGCGACGCAAGGGTCGCTGTTTCATCTTCCGATTGTCAAAGGCGATGTGGCGGAATGGATCGCGCGCTTGAAGGAGCAGGACATTCCGGTGTATGGCACCGCCTTGGAGAACGCTGTCGATTACCGCACCATCCCCCGATCGTCTTCGTTCGCCCTGCTTGTCGGCAACGAAGGAGGCGGCGTCCGTCCCGAACTGCTGGGTCTCACGACCGAGAACGTGTACATCCCGATTTATGGCCAAGCCGAGTCGCTGAACGTCGCCGTCGCGGCCGGAATTTTGCTTTATTCCTTGCAGGCGGTGCGGTAAAATAGAAAAGAAAATGAATCGGACAAGGGGGACGGAGACGGATGGATGACGAACTGCGGGCATTGTTGAACGCGGTGCTTGAGCGTCTTGATGTTCAAGGAGCCTACATCGAACAAATGCGCATGGACATCGCCAAGCTGCAAGGAAGCGTGAAACAACTCGAAGACAAAGTGGACCGCATCCAAAACGATGTCGATACGATGAAACGGGATATGGACGCGATGAAAAAAGATATGGACGCGATGAAAAAAGATATGGATGCCATGAAAAAGGACATGTTTGGAGTAAAAAAAGATGTCGCGGCGCTCAAGGAAGGGCAAGTGCGGCAGGAAAAGATTATGGAGCGCCTTGCCATCCGTTCGATTGAGCAGGAAGCGGAAATCGATGAGCTGCGCAAAGAAATTTCCGCCTGACCTTGCCTTTGCCTGCCTATTTGCGTATAATGGATAGCGAAATTTCCCATACGGACAACAACGATGACGGAGAAAAGTAGCTTGCTGCTCGCCATCCAGGGAGAAAACGCCGTAGACTGGGAGCGTTTTTATGGCCGACGCAAGTGAAGTTCACCTCCCGAGTTGGCACCGGGACCATCTCTTTTTTTGGGATGTAAAGGTGTTCCGGCTTTGTGCCGTTATCGCAATGAAGCGAACAGCACATTTGTGCTGTTAACAAGGGTGGTACCGCGAGCAACAACTCGTCCCTTACCGGGGGCGGGTTTTTTATTTTTGATAGAGGAGGGACTCAAGTGAAAGAACGGCTGTACGAGCTGAAACAAGAAGCGCTTCGCCGAATCGATGAGGCGAAAGACGTCAAAGCACTGAATGACGTGCGCGTCGCCTATTTAGGCAAAAAAGGGCCGATCACCGAAGTGCTGCGCGGCATGGGGGCGCTGCCGCCCGGGGAACGTCCGAAAATCGGGGCGCTGGCCAATGAAGTGAGAGAGGTGATCCAACAGGCGCTCGAGGCGAAACAAGCGAAACTCGAGCAAGAAGAAGTCGAGAGAAAATTGGCCGCCGAAGCGATCGATGTGACGCTGCCGGGCCGGCCGGTGCGGCTTGGCAATCCACATCCGCTCACGCGCGTCATTGAAGAAATTGAAGATTTGTTTATCGGCATGGGCTATACGGTCGCCGAAGGGCCGGAAGTGGAGACTGACTATTACAACTTTGAGGCCCTCAACTTGCCAAAGGGGCATCCGGCGCGCGATATGCAAGACTCGTTTTACATCACCGAAGAGATTTTGCTTCGCACCCATACGTCGCCGATGCAGGCGCGGACGATGGAGAAACACCGCGGGCGCGGGCCGGTGAAAATCATCTGTCCGGGGAAAGTGTACCGCCGCGACACCGACGATGCGACCCATTCGCATCAGTTTACGCAAATTGAAGGACTTGTCGTTGACCGGAACATCCGGATGAGCGATTTAAAAGGGACGCTGCGCGAATTTGCCCGCAAGCTGTTTGGCGAAGGACGCGACATTCGTTTCCGGCCGAGCTTTTTCCCATTCACTGAACCATCGGTTGAAGTCGACGTCTCTTGCTTCCGCTGCGAAGGGCACGGCTGCAGCGTCTGCAAAGGCACGGGCTGGATCGAAATTTTAGGCGCCGGCATGGTGCACCCGAACGTGCTCGAGATGGCCGGCTTTGACCCGAAAACGTACACCGGCTTTGCGTTCGGCATGGGGCCGGAGCGGATCGCGATGTTGAAGTACGGCATCGATGACATCCGTCATTTCTATCAAAATGATCTTCGATTCTTGCGGCAATTTTTGCGTGTCTAACAGAAAAAGGAGGAGTTGGGAATGCTCGTTTCTTACCGTTGGCTGAACGAGTACGTTGATTTGACGGGCGTAACGGCCAAAGAGCTCGCCAATCGCATCACGAAAAGCGGCATCGAAGTCGAGCGGGTCGAGGCGCTAGACCGCGGAATGAATGGAGTCGTCATCGGCCATGTGCTCGAGTGCGAACAACATCCGAACGCTGATAAACTGCGAAAATGCCTTGTCGATCTAGGCGAAGGCGAGCCGGTGCAAATCATTTGCGGCGCCCCGAACGTCGCCAAAGGGCAAAAAGTCGCTGTGGCGAAAGTTGGGGCGGTGCTGCCGGGCAATTTCAAAATCAAACGGGCAAAATTGCGCGGCGAAGAGTCCAACGGCATGATTTGTTCGCTCCAAGAGTTAGGGGTTGAGGCGAAAGTTGTGCCGAAAGAATACGCCGACGGCATTTTCGTTTTCCCAAGCGATGCGCCGATCGGCGCCGACGCATTGGAATGGCTTGGGCTTTATGACGAGGTGTTGGAGCTCTCCTTAACGCCGAACCGCGCCGATTGCTTAAGCATGATCGGCGTCGCCTATGAAGTCGCCGCCATTCTCGGCCGCGAAGTAAAGCTGCCGGAAGCGGCGGTCAGCGAAAACAGCGAACATGTCCGTGATTACATTTCCGTCCGCGTCGAGGCGCCGGGAGACAATCCGCTGTACGCCGGGCGGATCGTGAAAAACGTCCAGATCGGCCCGTCGCCGCTTTGGATGCAGGCGCGCTTGATGGCTGCCGGCATTCGCCCGCACAACAACGTCGTGGACATCACGAACTACATTTTGCTTGAATACGGCCAGCCGCTCCATGCGTTTGATTACGACCGCCTCGGTTCGAAGGAGATCGTCGTCCGCCGGGCGAGAACGGGCGAAACGATCGTCACGCTTGATGATGTCGAACGGAAGCTGAGCGAAGAGCACCTCGTCATCACAAACGGCCGCGAACCGGTCGCTCTAGCGGGCGTGATGGGCGGGGCGAACTCGGAAGTGCGCGGCGACACGAAAACCGTCTTCATCGAAGCAGCGTACTTTACGAGCCCGGTCATCCGCCAGGCGGTGAAAGACCACGGGCTGCGCAGCGAGGCGAGCACCCGATTTGAAAAAGGAATCGATCCGGCGCGGACGAAAGAAGCGCTCGAGCGCGCCGCCGCTTTGATGGCCAAGTATGCGGGTGGTGAGGTCGTCGGCGGCATCGTCGAAGCCAACGCGTGGCGCGAGGAACCGGTTGTCGTAACCGTGTCCCTTGAACGCATCAACAGTGTGCTCGGCACAGCGATGACGAAAGAGGAAGTCGCCGCCATTCTTTCGAACTTGCAATTCCCGTTTACGGAAGACAACGGAACGTTTACCGTCCATGTCCCGTCGCGCCGCCGTGACATTGCCATTGAGGAAGATATCATCGAGGAAGTCGCCCGCTTGTACGGCTATGACCATCTGCCGGCAACCTTGCCGGTGGCTGAGGCGAAACCGGGCCATCTCACACCATATCAAGCGAAGCGCCGCCGCGTCCGCCGCTATTTGGAAGGGGCCGGCTTGTATCAAGCGATCACGTATTCGTTGACCAGCCCGGACAAAGTGGCGCGCTTTGCGCTCGAGACGACCGAGCCGATCCGCTTGGCGCTGCCGATGAGCGAAGAGCGGAGCGTTCTTCGGCAAAGCTTGATTCCGCATTTGCTCGAAGCGGCGAGCTACAACCGGGCCCGCCAAGTCGAGAACGTCGCCTTGTACGAAATCGGCTCTGTCTACTTATCGAAGGGAGAAAATGTGCAGCCGGCGGAAAAAGAGCGGCTTGCCGGCGTCATCACCGGCTTATGGCACACCCATTTGTGGCAAGGAGAGAAAAAAGCGGCTGACTTTTATGTCGCAAAAGGCATCTTAGACGGCCTGTTCTCCTTGCTTGGCGTTGACCACCGCATCGCGTACCGCCCGGCGAAGCGCGCCGATTTGCATCCGGGGCGGACGGCCGATATTTGGCTTGACGGAACGGTCATCGGCTTTGTCGGCCAGCTCCATCCGGCAACGCAAAAAGAGTGGGATTTGAAAGAAACGTACGTTTTCGAGCTCGCCTTGGCCGAGCTGTTGAACGCCGAAAGCGAAGCGATCCGCTACGAGCCGATTCCGCGCTTCCCGTCGGTCGTGCGCGACATCGCCTTAGTCGTCGACGAGAACGTCGAAGCCGGCGCCTTGAAGCAAGCGATCGCCGAAGCCGGGAAACCGCTCGTCAAAGACGTTTCCCTCTTTGACGTCTACCAAGGCGACCGTCTGCCCGACGGGAAAAAATCGATCGCCTTCTCGCTCCGTTATTATGATCCAGAGCGGACGCTCACTGACGAAGAAGTCGCCGCCGTCCACGAGCGGGTGCTCGCTGCGGTCGAGAAGCAATTTGGCGCCGTTTTGCGCGGGTAAAACGAAAAGCTGTTCCAAAAAGCGACTCGCTTTTGGAACAGCTTCTTTTTTGGATGGATGGCATAGAATCGAAGCAAGGAAATGGGATTCGGAAGGTTCCGCTGAATCATCGCCTGATGTCCAAAACATATAGATGCCATTTGAAGCTTTCACATTTGTCGCTTTTCCCAAGCATTTGATCGACTGCCAAGACGTGACGGAGGCAGGCCTTGGCAGTCGAAAAAATGGACAAGCGGTTTTTCCGTCAAGGAGATGGTAAACGTTTTCGTTGCATCGATACAGATGCGGTTGTGCTGCCCTGTCAGCCGCGCTCGGCCATGATGCGCCCGGTTTGCGACACATCATATCCGCCGAGCGCTTCGAGTTCGGCGCGGAACGAATCGGAGCGAAGCACCTCCAAGACGGAGGAGATGAGCGGTTCATTCTTCGGCGTCCGCAGCATTACGATGTCATACTGCTCCTTCACGAGCGGGATGAACTCGACGCCGGCCATCCGTGCCACTTTCTCTGTGCCGATGCCGACATCAGCCAAGCCGGATGCCACCGCTGAGGCGACGCTTAAGTGGCTCGTCTCTTCCCGTTCATACCCGCGAATAGCGGAAGGCGACAGCCCATGCAGGCGCAGCTGTTCATCCAAGAGCACGCGCGCCCCCGCTCCTTTTTCCCGGTTGACGATCACGACATCGTTCCTTCCCAAGTCGCTCCACGTTTGGATGCCGCGCGGATTTCCTTTTTGTACGTAAAACCCGATTGGCCTGCACATCAAGTTCGCCATGATGTACGCATGCCCTGTCAACAGCTTTTCAACATACGGACGGTTGTACTCGCCCGTCTGCCCGTCAAACAAATGCACGCTGACGATGTCACATTGTCCTTTGTATAGAGCGATCAATCCGTTGAGGCTGCTCGTATAGGTGCGAAGTGATTGATAAGGGCCGCCTTTTTCGAGATGGACGCCAAGCAAATCGAGAGCCATATCTTGACCGCTGATGATGATGGAGCGAAAAGCGGTTTCGGTCGGCCGCGAAACGGCAGGGAAAACGGTGCTTGTCTCCCCTTTTTGCTCGGCGATGTACCGCTCGAGATCATCGGCAGTGACCCGCATTTGCCGCCCAACGCGAAAGGCGGGCAGCTTCCCTTTTTTTACTAAATCGTACACCGTTAGTTTTGACACTTTTAATAAGGAAGCGATTTCTTCGATCGTGTATGACCGCGGTTCCGGCATCGTTCGATCCTCCTTTCTTCCATTGTAGCGTAAAGAGAAAGATGTGAAAAAATTTTTTCTTTCCTAACTATTTATCGTTATTTATAATTAGATATCATTACATATAACATAAATTGTTGGAGAAAAGGGGGATCCACATGCGAAAAATGGCATGGCTCGTCGCGGTTTTCTTGTTGTTCGGCTTGTATGGCTGCGACGCCGGTCCAAAAGAGGGCGCCCATCAAAAGAAACCGGCGGAGAACGCAGAGTTGACGGTTTCCGCCGCGGCCAGTCTGCAAGAAGCGCTGGAAGAAGCGAAAACGGCGTTTGAACGAAAGCACCCGAACATCCGCATCCAATATAATTTTGGCGCGTCGGGCGCCTTGCAAAAACAAATTTCCCAAGGGGCGCCGGTCGACCTCTTTTTCTCCGCGGCCGCCGAGCCGTTTGAGGAACTGAAAAAGGAAGGACTGATCGATTCCAAACACGAAAAAACCGTGCTCGCCAACGAACTGGTGCTCATCGTTCCGAAACAAGGAGAAGGGGCGATTCAGTCGCTCGATGACATCACCCGCGCCAAACGGGTGGCGATCGGCATCCCCGAGTCGGTGCCGGCCGGCATGTACGCGAAACAAACGTTGGAGAAGGCGGGGCTGTGGGAGCAAGTGAAACCGAAGCTCGTCTACGCAAAAGATGTCCGCCAAGTGTTGACGTATGTTGAAACCGGCAACGTCGACGCCGGGTTTGTGTACCGGACGGACGCGCTCGTGTCGGACAAAGTCAAGATCGCCGCCGCCGTTCCGGATGGCATGCACGACCCGATCGTCTATCCGCTTGGCGTCGTGAACCAAAGCCAACATCTTAAAGAGGCGGGGGCGTTTTACGATTATTTGACGAGCGAACAGGCGCTCCAAATATTCGAACAACACGGGTTCCGACCAAGCCGTTGAATCTGCTTCCCATCGGGAGGGGATATATGGTAAAATAAAGGCGATGCCAATCGAATAGGCGATGGAGTTCGCCATAACCGCCGGCTTCCGGCTGATGACTCCTGCTGCGGATAGAAGCGGCAGGAGTTTGTTCATTTTTGGAAGGGGGGATCCTCATTGGTCTATTTCGCTGTCGGCATCGCCGGCATGATCGGCGCGCTTGTCCGCTATGGCCTCGGTTTGGTTGTTCCCGCCGCCGCCGTCGGCGGCTTTCCGCTCGGGACGCTTTTCATCAACTGGACAGGCTCGTTTTTGCTCAGCTGGCTCACCGTCTTCTTCACCCGCCGACCCGCGTGGCCGCCATGGCTCAAAACAGCGGCGACGACCGGCTTTGTCGGCTCGTATACGACGTTTTCGACGCTCAGCGTCGAATGTGTGGAATTGATGGAACAAGGGCGCTTTGGCATGGCGGCTGTTTATATCGCTGCCAGCCTGTTTGGCGGCCTGTTGGCCTCATGGGCTGGATATGCCGCCGCTCAACCGGAACGGAAGGAAGGGATTGGATAATGTACACACCGCTGTTTGTGGCGATCGGCGGTTTTTTCGGCGCCATGGCCCGCTATATCGTCAGCCGCTGGGCGGCTCGGCGTTCGCCGCGTTTTCCGCTCGGGACGCTCATCGTCAACTTGCTTGGGTCCTTTTTGCTCGGCTGGCTCGCTGGAAGCGGCGCCGCCGATGCCGCAAAACTGCTTGTCGGCACCGGCTTTATGGGCGCGTTCACCACGTTTTCGACCTTGAAATGGGAAAGCGTGCAGCTGATCCAGCAACGCCAATGGGCGAAATCTGCAGTCTATTTGGCGGTCACGTACTTGTTGGGAGTGTGGCTCGCATGGGTCGGTTACCACGCGGGGCGGTGACAGGCAACAATGAAAAACGGGCTCTATTTCTTATCGGGGGAGAAAAGGAGATCGTTGTTCTTTGATCGAGAGGAGGAGGTCTAGATGGCAGAAATTGAAGAAAGGTTCAAGACGTTGCGATACTTTGTTGATGGCTACTACAACCAATCGATCGATGATGATGAGTTTGATGATAGGATTCGCGATTTTCGCGATCGTGAACCGGAAAGCTTGGTCAACGCATTGCGAAGAGAGTTGGCTGATTTGCAAACAGTCATCGATCAAGGTGACAGGGACACCTTCAGAAAAGTCGAAGTCTTTTTGCATCATAACAGTCTGCGGTATATTGAATTCGATGACGGCCAAGCGTTCATTGAGCGTGTCCTGCGCATTCTCGATCATGAGCCGTCTTCTTGATGGCGGGAAATGTTCTAGATAGTCGGCAACGAATGCAACAAATCCCCCCGCCACGATCATTGGCAGGGGTGAGGAGATCGATGAATGGCGGAGATCAAAAGGGAGATGGTGTCATCTTCTGCCTTTTCCAAACAATAGCTCTTCGAGAATATCATGGATGCGTTTGTTTTCATAAACGCCGACAAATCGCTCCGCTCCCGGACCCATGGCGGTCAACGGCACATCGGCGGCGGTGTGGCTCGTTGTCGTCCAGTCAAGGGCGAACGTTTGTGAAGAACGGGCGATGGCAAACGGACCGTCTTCACCGGAGATCGTTTTGCCGTCTCCTGACTCATCAGTGCCGCCTGGCGTTTCAATTGTCAAGCCGCCGCATTCATGGTCGGCGAGCACGAGGACGAGCGTATCCGGATGGCGCTTGGCGTACTGTTTCGCCACGGCGACCGCTTGGTCAAGCTGCTGGCCCGCTTTGATCATGAGCGATCCGTTGTTTTCATGGCTCATTTCATCAATGGCTTCCTCTTCGACAACAAGGAAAAAGCCCTTTTTATTTTGCGGCAGCACATCAAGCGCTTTTTTCGTCATATCAGGCAGCGACACGACAGGATTGTACACATCTCCTTCTCCTTCGGGGCGTTGTTGGAATATTTCTTCGTTGGCAAACAGTCCAAGCAGCTTGCGGCCCGATGCTTGTTTGAGCTCGTCGGCGGTGCGGACGTAGGTGTAGCCTAATTGTTTCGCGCGTTCGACCAAGTTTCCTTGCGTGCCTTTGCTTGCTTCTTCCGGATCTTCGGCCGGGTGGTCAGGGTAATAGCCAGGATTTCCTGCGGGGTACCAGTAATCTTCCCCGACGCCTAAAACGACATCGACTTGGCTTTGTTCAATGTATTGCTTGGCGATGTCGCTTTGGGCGGAGCGATTGGCGGTGTGGGCGGCGAAAGCGGCCGGCGTGGCGTCCGTCACTTGGCGGTCGTGACAAGCCCGGTGGCTTTGTCCACTTTTTTCGCTTGTTCCAAAATCGTCTCCACCGGTTTTCCTTGCAAATCAACGGAGATGGCGCCGTTGTACGTTTTCACGCCCGTCGCCATCGCGGTCGCCGCCGCGGCGGAGTCGGTGATAAACGATTTGCTGTCGGCGGAGTTCGTATGGACGAGCCCGCTGTATGGCATGTCGTCCATTTCCAATTCTCCAGCGATCCCTTTCGTGGCGAGTCGAATGGCGTTGCGATGGGCTGTGCCCATGCCGTCGCCGACAAAAAGGACGACATTTTTCACCGCGGGTTGTTTGGTTGGCTTGGCTGGGGCGGCCCATGCATCTTGTCCGGCGTGGTACAGCGCCAGTCCGGCGCTCAGCCCGGCAATGAGCAGGGCGGCGCGCCGTTTCGATTGGAACATCGTTCTCCTCTCCCTTTTCAGATGATTTTGTCATTTTTATCGTACAAGCCAGATGTTAAGCGTTCGTGAATGCAATGTAATGGTTTTGAAAAAATTTCCTCTCTATTCAGATTGGACGACAGAATGGTTTCTCCTTTGGCAACATTCCTTGTTGACTTTTTCTTTCTTCCTTGGTATCGTTACTAATAGTTCAACAGTTGAACAAAATGGACGACAGCCCTCCGTCCACTGCTGAAGCTGGTCGATTGTTCAATGATTGAACCATCGGAGGTGAATCAATGGCGGGACGAAATATAGATGAGTGGATTGACCGCTATTTGTCCGTGTCGTTTCTTGTGATGAAACGCGGAGCGGCGCTTGTCAAAGACAGCCTTTGCGAAGAGATGACGCACGATCAATATTATTTGCTTCGCTATATCCGCCGGCGGGGGGCGTGCACGTCGACGGAACTGGCGGCGATGTTCGGCGTGAACAAAAGCGCGGTGACGGCGATGACGAACCGCCTCGTCGACAAAGGTTGGCTGCGCCGCGACCGCGATGAGAGAGACCGGCGTGTCGTCGTTTTGTCGCTGACGGAACAAGGGGAAGCATGGATCGCGGAAATGGACCGAAACGTCTATCGGCTCGTGGAAGAGGTGATCGCTCGTTTCCCTGAAGAAGAAATTGAAACGTTCATCCGCACGTATGAACGGTTGGCCCATGTGCTGCAGGAGGTGGAAGAAGCGAAATGAGGGCGATTATCAAAGGAAGATGGTTCGTGCTTGCGGCGTGGATCATCATCGCGGCGGTTCTCATGATGACCGCGCCGAACATGGGCGAGCTTGTCCGCGAAAAAGGGCAGCTGAGCGTGCCGGACGGCTACTCGTCGTCATTGGCGGCAAAATTGATCAAAGAGGCAAACGGCCAGGAAAACAAACAAAATGAACGCTCCGCGGTGCTTGTCTTTTACAAAAAAGGCGGGTTGACGGCGGGCGATAAAAAAGAGATTGAACGGGCGGTAAACGCGCTCGAAAAGAAAAAAGAGGAACTTCATGTAACGAACATCGTCTCGCCGTTTGCCAACCGGGAGCTGGAAAAAGAACTCGTTTCCAAAGATGGGACGACGATGCTCATTTCGGTAAGCATCGACCCGGCCGGGCGGACGGCGAAGCAATTGACCGACGCCCTGTATAAAGCGGTCGATGGCGTCAAGGTCGAGCATTATTTCACCGGCGGCTGGATGATCGATGAAGATGTCGTGACGAGCTCGCAGGAAGGCGTGAAGAAAACGGAAGGGATCACCGTCGTCTTTATTTTAATTGTCTTGCTGGCGGTGTTCCGCTCGCCGGTGGCGCCGCTTATTCCGTTGCTCGCGGTCGGGGCGACGTATGTCGTCTCGCAGTCGGTCGTTGCCTTTTTGGTGGATCAGGTGAATTTCCCGCTGTCAACGTTCACGCAAACGTTTTTAGTCGCGGTGTTGTTTGGCATCGGGACCGACTACTGCATTTTGTTGCTGAGCCGGTTTAAAGAAGAACTGGCGAAACGCGGTGATCGGGTGGAAGCGATCGTCGCCACGTACCGGACGGCTGGGAAAACGGTGGCAGCGAGCGGCATTGCCGTCATGATCGGCTTTGCGGCGATCGGTTTGTCGACGTTTAAGCTGTACCAATCGGCGGCGGCCGTTGCCGTTGGGGTGGCGGTGCTGCTTGTGGCGCTCGTGACGCTTGTGCCGTTTTTCATGGCGGTGCTTGGCGAAAAGCTGTTTTGGCCGGTGCGGGGGAAGCTCGAGCATGGGCAAAGCCAGCTTTGGCTCGCGGCTGGCCGATTTGCGTTCGCCCGTCCGCTTCTGGCGCTGGCGATTGTCGCCGTCGTGACCGTGCCGGTGTTGGCGACGTACAATGGCAAGCTGTCGTTTGATTCCATGGAAGAGATCGGCGATCATTATCGCTCGGTCAAAGCGTTTGACATCATTGCCGATCATTTCAATCCGGGAGATGCCATGCCGACGCAAGTGGTATTGAAAAGCAAAGAGCCGCTTGATTCGGAAGAAGGGCTGGCGTTGATTGAGAAAATTAGCCGCGAGATCGAAACGGTTGACGGCGTGGCGAGCGTCCGCTCGGCGACGCGCCCGACGGGTGAGCCGATTAAGGAGCTGTTTGTTACGGAACAGGCGAAACAGCTGAAAAACGGCCTTGGCGCCGGCAAAGAGGGGATCGAAAAAATCGGTGCCGGTCTTGAGACGGCAAGCCAAAAGTTGTCCTCGTCCGCTCCGCAGCTTAAGCAGGCGTCATCCGGCATCGGCCAGCTCGTCTCCGGAACGGAGCGGCTTGAAGACGGCCTGCGCCAGCTGCAAACCGGCCTCAGCCAAATTGAACAAGGGGTGCGCCGGGGAGCGATGGGCGCCGGCGAGCTGAAAAAAGGCTTAGTGACGCTTCGCGACAATGCGAAAAAGCTGCAGGAAGGCGCGAATCAGTTGCTTGACGGCTACAAGCAGGCGGAACAAGGACTGTCGGCGCTAAACGGCCAGTACCGGCAAATCGAAGCGGGATTAAAGGCTGTCGCCGATCAGCTCGCCGCCGTGCAGACGATGCTCGGGCAAGTCGAGCAGTCGCATCCGGAACTCCGCCAAGATGGGCAATACCAACAAGCGAAAATGACCGTCGCCGCCCTGTCCGGCCAGACGAAACAAATGGCAGACGGCCTGTCGCGGTTGAACGGGGCGCTTGAGCAGGCGCGCGCCGGTTTGGCGAAAGCGAACGAACCGTTCGCCCAACTCGCAGCCGGCCAGGCGGCGGTGAACGGCGGCTTGGATCAAGTGATCCAAGGGCTTGATGAGCTCGAAGCCGGATTGACGAAAGCGGCCGACGGCCAAAAACAGGCGGTGGACAAATTGCCGCAATTCTCGGCCGGACTTGAGAAAGTGAACAGCGGACAGCGCCAGTTGCTTGAACATTTCTCCGCCCTTGACGGCCAGCTCGGCCAGCTCGTCGACGGCCTGGACCAAAGCGCGTCCGGCCTTCGAAAAGTGGCTGGTGGTCTCGGAACGGCAGAGACGTACTTAGCCGATTTGTCATCTGCGCCGGAGAAAGAAATGGCGGGCTGGCACATGCCGAAAGAGGCACTTGAAAGCAAAGAGTTCGCGCAAGCGAAAGACGCGTATATGTCGAAAGACCGCCGCATCGTGACGTTCGATGTCATTTTGAACGAAAACCCGTATTCGACATCGGCGCTCGGCCGCATCGATGACATTCGCGCCGCCGCCGAACGCGCGGTGAAAGGAACGAAATGGGAAGACGCGACCATCGCTGTCGGCGGCGTCACAAGCACGTACGCCGACCTGCAGGCGATTTCGAACGCGGACTATAAGCGGACAGCTGTCCTCATGTTAATCGGGATCGCCATCGTGCTGGCGGTGCTGCTCCGTTCGCTTATCATGCCGCTCTATTTGATCTTGTCGCTCGTGTTGACATACTACACATCGATGGCCGTCACCGAACTCATTTTCGTCAACGGCCTCGGCTATGCCGGTTTGAACTGGGCGGTGTCGTTCTTCGCCTTTGTACTGCTGTTGGCGCTCGGCATCGACTACAGCATCTTCCTCATGGACCGGTTCAACGAATACCGGGGCCGTCCGGTGAAAGAGGCGATGCTGTCGGCGATGGGCCATATGGGGACGGTCATTATCTCCGCCGCCGTCATTTTAGGCGGAACGTTCGCCGCGATGTATCCGTCCGGCGTCCTGTCGCTCTTGCAAATCGCGACGATTGTGCTGACGGGGCTTCTGCTTTACGCCCTCGTCGTCCTGCCGCTCTTCGTGCCAGTCATGGTCCGCACGTTCGGCCGCGCGAACTGGTGGCCGTTCCGGCAGCCGGTGAGTGAAGCGGACGGACTGGAACAACAAAAAATCAGTTAAGATGGCGAGCCAACGCCGCTCCCACAGATCGGGGAAGCGGCGTTCTTTTTTAGGAATGTTAGGAATGAAGGGAGAACGGAAAGGATGTCACCCCTCCCAGCGATAGGAACGTATATTCTGTTTGACGCGTCTGGTCATTTTCACCGATATCGGACGCGCATCTATACTCCACAGCAGGATGACATTAATGGCGTAAATGCAAGATATTAATGGGTTCATCTATCCAAGGGGAGGAAAAAGAGGATGAAAAAAATGGTGCTGTCCGCCGTGACGATAAAGTTGTACTGAAAACGAAAGAAAAAGATTTGCTTGATCTTTATAAGCCGGAAGAGGCAAAGGCGTTCAAAGCGAGAGTGAAAGAAGCAGTGGAGGAATGACGTTTTCGTTTCCTCCACTTATTTTTATCAAGAGCGATTCGATTTCACAAGCATATTTTTTCCGCTTTTGCCCAATGTAAAGTATGATGAGTGGTAGAGAACACACCAGAACCTAAAGGAGGAATGCGGGCATGACGAAACGAGTGCTCATGGTTGTGACGAACCATACGACGATCACCGACGATCATCAAACCGGGCTTTGGCTTGAGGAGTTTGCCGTACCGTATTTGGTGTTTAAAGAAAAAGGGTATGATGTGAAAGTGGCGAGCATTCAAGGCGGCGATGTGCCGCTTGATCCGCGCAGCATCAACGAAAAAGATCCGTCTTGGGCGGAGGCGGAAGCGGCGCTGAAAAACACGGCGCGCTTAAGCAAAGACGATGCCAACGGGTTTGACGCCATTTTCCTTCCCGGGGGACATGGAACGATGTTCGATTTTCCGGACAACGAAACGCTGCAATACGTCTTGCAGCAGTTTGCCGAAGACGGGCGCATCATCGCCGCTGTCTGTCATGGTCCGTCAGGGCTTGTGAACGCCACATACAAAGACGGTACGCCGATTGTGAAAGGAAAAACGGTCACCTCGTTTACAGACGAAGAAGAACGCGAAGTCGGGCTTGACGTCCATATGCCGTTTTTGCTGGAGTCCACCTTGCGCCTGCGCGGGGCGAATTTCGTCCGCGGTGAGAAATGGACCGATTTCTCGGTGCGCGACGGCAACTTGATCACCGGGCAAAACCCGCAATCCAGCCGGAGCACGGCGGAAAAAGTCGTCGCAGCTCTTGAAGAACAAGCGTAGACAATATCAGCTGAACTCGTTTATCCATAACAAGACGCGCCAAAAGAGAGGTAGCGTCTTGTTTTTGTTTTTTGAACGATTTTCCAATTGTTGTTCATTAATCAACAAATCGCTTTGATTTCACAATTGATTGGAATTTGAACTTTGTTATTATAATAAACAAATGTTGATGATTTTTGTTGCCGGGCGTCAAAATCATTGAGGAATGACAGGCCATTTCGGGCTTGCCGCCCGAGTTATAACGGAAAGGAGAGAACGAGAATGGGAGAAACCATCGAGATCGTCCGCAACGGCGCCCAGCCGTCGGCGAAAGGGCAGGAAGAGTATTTTACCGGAAACGTCCGCGTCGATCCGCTCTTTCAAGAAAACGAATTCGCCCCATACTCAGCGGCGTACGTCACGTTTGAACCTGGGGCGCGCACCGCATGGCACACCCATCCGACCGGGCAGAGATTGATCGTGACGTATGGCGTCGGTTGGGTGCAGGAATGGGGCGGCCCGATTCGGGAAATTCGGGCGGGGGATGTCGTTTGGTTTCCGCCGGGCGTCAAACATTGGCATGGCGCGACGCCGACGACGGCGATGACCCATATCGCCTTAACAGGGGTAGCGGACGGCAAAGGGGTCGAATGGCTCGAAAAAGTGAGCGATGAACAGTATCGCCGGGATGAATAGGAGGGAAAACATGGCCGGATGGTCGGACGAAGAGCTGCGCCGAATCGCCGCGGCTGATGATCTTCACATTTCGCCGTTCCGTGAAGACGGCAAAACGTACGGGACGCCGACGTGGATCTGGTCGGTGGTCGTCGGTGATTCCCTTTATGTGCGCGCCTACAACGGACAACGCTCCAGTTGGTATCAGGCGGCCGTCAAACAGAAAGAGGGGCGGATTACCGTAGCCGGCATGATGAAGGAAGTCGCGTTTGAACCGGTCGACGGGCCGATCAACGACTTGATCGATGACGCGTACCGGGAAAAGTACAAAGGAAGTCCGTATCTTGCTCCCATGATCAGCAGCCGCGCCCGTGCGGCGACGGTGAAAATCATTCCTCGGTGAGAAGTTCTCTTCCAAACGAAAACCGTCACCGATCGCCAACCTCCTGACTGGCGTCGATGACGGTTTTTGTTATTTAAAATTTTGACGGAGTAGCGCCTTAATCAAAATTGCGGTCCAACAGCCGCCCCGTCTGCTCGGCGATGACGCGCGCCGGCAGCGGCATGCCTTGTTTGAACCACCATTCGACGATCCCGACGACGGCGGAGGCGAAAAATTGCAAGACGACGTCTTCGTCGAGCCCTTCGTTTTTTCCGCTTGACGTGTCGACTTCCGGCTTGAATTCCTCGATCACCAGCTGTAAAAACCGATTGCGGAAGTGAGGGGCGCCTTTGCTCGATAACATCGTCGAGAAAAATAGACGATGGCGTTCAAAATACTCGTACCAGATGTAATTCCCTTCCTCAAACGTCAAGTCGGAAGCTTCGCGGCAAAGCTGCCGCAAGTTGTCCATATGTTCTTCGATCAGCTTGTCCAATAAATCATATTTATCGGTGTAGTGGAGATAAATCGTTCCTCTATTCACATTCGCCCGGTCGGCGATCTCTTGGATTGTAATGTCGTCAAACGGTTTTTCCGCCATTAGTTCGACGACCGCTTTTTTGATGGCTTCTTGGCTTTTCAGAATGCGGCGGTCGATTTTGGCCATGATTGCACTCTCTCCTTTGTTATTCGTTCTGACTTATGTATCCGAACAGAATAAGTGCTTTTTTATCATTATTAACATATGTTGATTAATGAATCAATATTGATTTTTTCGTGAAGATGGAGTCTTACAGGCGTCGTTGACACACGATCTTGAAGGGCGGGCATGCGAGGGATCGACAGGCGAGCGGAAAGGAAAAAGCGGACAGATGGCATGATCGCGCAGTCCTTACAAGATTCTCGCTCGTCGGGTCTTCACTGTTTTTAGAAAACGTTTGCAAAAAAGCAAAGAGTCTATCTGCCTTGTGAGAGCCGATGGCGGAGATTCGCTCAGTCTGAAAAAATAAAAAAGCCACTGGAAAGAGAGGAACGATCACATGGAATATGTAAAGCTCGGAAACACCGGTTTGGACGTTTCGCGCATTTGCCTTGGCTGCATGAGTTTTGGCATCGCCGATCGCTGGATTCATCCATGGGTGCTTGATGAGGAGAAAAGCCGTCCGATCATCAAAAAAGCGCTTGAATTAGGGATTAACTTTTTTGATACGGCCAATGTGTATTCCGACGGAACGAGTGAGGAAATTTTAGGACGGGCTTTGAAGGACTATGCCAATCGAGATGAAATTGTCATCGCCACTAAAGTGTATTTCTCTGCGCACGAAGGACCAAATCGGAAAGGGCTGTCTCGAAAGGCCATCATGAGTGAGATTGACAAAAGTTTGAAACGGCTGGGCACCGATTATGTCGACCTGTATCAAATTCATCGTTGGGATTACGATACGCCCATTGAGGAAACGATGGAAGCGTTGCACGATGTGGTGAAAGCGGGAAAAGCGCTGTACATCGGCGCCTCTTCGATGTATGCATGGCAGTTTTTGAAGGCCAACTATACAGCGGAAAAACACGGGTGGACGAAATTTGTGTCGATGCAGAATCATTACAATCTCATTTACCGTGAGGAAGAGCGGGAAATGTTGCCGCTTTGCAAAGAAGAAAACATCGCCGTGATCCCGTACAGCTCGTTGGCGTCAGGGAGATTGACGCGCGATGCGTCGGAAAAGACGCATCGTTCGGAAACCGACCAAATCCAATGGTCGAAATACGACGCCACGGCCGAAGCGGATCGGGTGATTATTGAACGCGTCGCCGAGCTTGCCGAAAAACACGGCGTGAAGCGCGCGCAAATCGCACTAGCCTGACTGCTGCATAAAGAACCGGTCCACCGCGCCGATCGTTGTCCCATGTCGAAGATGCGGTCGGCGCGCTGTCCGTTTCGTTGACGCCGGAAGAAATGGCTTATTTGGAAGAGCCGTATGTGCCTCATCCAATCGTTGGGCATCGATGACGGGAAAAAGATGCCCAAAAAGAGTAACTAACGGGTCTTTTGGAGTAGCGAAAAATCATGGAATACGATCATATGCAGCGTGTTTTCAAGCGATGGCGCCGGTTTTCGTTTCTATCATTTCTTCATACAAGACCGTGGCGAAAGAAAAAAGCGCGAAAAGTATGAGGCATAACACAAACCCTTGCCTATTCGCAAGGGTATTTCTTTGAAAACCAACAAGACTAGTCGCCCAACCGTTCTCGCACGTCTTCTTCCGTCATGTCGAGAATATTCGCAATGTGTGCTATGCTCATTCCTTTTTCGCTCATTTTTCGGATCGTTTCTTTGATTCCTTCTTCTCTTCCTTTTTTCAGCCCTTCTTTCAATCCCTCTTTTAACCCCTCTTGCCGTCCTTCCTCCCGACTGCTACGAATGTTGGAGAGTTGGTCAAGGAGCCATTTGAGCCGCATTTCGTAGGCGTAGCGGTTTTCAGGGTCGACGCTTAAACTTTGCCATTCTTCTAACGCTTCTAAAATCTCTTGCTCGGTCATCGCGATTCCCTCCAATTCGCGAAACATCTCTTCATCCATCCGTTTTGTTCGGCTGTCCACCGCCGACAACATCGTCAGCCACGGCCATTCCGGCGATTGCTTCACTTCTCTCCGATGTTTCTTCCATGCTTGGCGATGTCAAGCGCCTTTTTCGTATTGGCAAAATGAAGCTTGGCGCACGTCTCAAGCATCTCTTCCCCTCGCTCGCGGATGATCCGGGCCGCGGCTTCGTCAACGATGGCGCCGGCGCCTTTCGGGAGCAAAAGGCCGACGGTGCGGGATAATCGCTCCATCTCTTCTAAAAACACATAGCGGGCGATGATCGAGGCGGCGGCGACCGCCACGTGCACGCTTTCTGCTTTCGGCAGGCAATGCACCCGCTCGCTTACGATGCGCGCTTCCCCTGCGAGGTAGCGGAAATACGAGTCACGTTCTAAAAATTGATCGATAATGATTGCTTCCGGTTCGATAGGCGCGATTTCGTCGAGCAGCTTGGTGAGCGTCCGGTTATGAAGCAGCGCCTTCATTTTCGTCTGCGGCATGCCGCTTCGCTGCCAGCGGTTGTATTCCGCGTTATCAAGCACGGTGACAGCTAAAGGCGCCGTTTTCATGATGGTGGGGGCGATTTTGTTGATCGCCTCGTCCGTTAGTTGCTTCGAATCTTTAACGCCAAGCGCCGCGATTTTGGCGATATGCGACCGATCAACGTAGGCGGCGGCGACGACGATCGGGCCGAAATAGTCTCCGGTGCCGACTTCATCCGAACCGATCGCAGAAAGCTTCTCGAGCCTATGTTCCAATGGGGGCGAGGCGGTCTCTCTCTCCTGTCGTTTGCCTGGATCAGCCCCCCTCTTCCCCATCCATTTTGCTGCTTCTTGCTCCGCTGCTTTCCCTTGAAACAGCACTTTCCCCGAGCGGTAGGCGGTGATCACGACATCCGGGCGCTTGACGGCGAATAAAGCTCCGGCCGGAAGCCGGTCGGATAAGGCGTCTTGGTAGTGGGCGCGCAGCGCATTAAGCAACTGTGGATCCGCGTGAATCACATAGTTTGACAACGTTCGCTCTCTCCTTTATCCTCTTTTAGATCCGTTTGTGTCGCATCTTTCCATTATACCAGCATTCATGATATGATAAACAGTAGGATTTTGCGAAATGGGGGAAATAGTTTGACTGGGCAGCCAAAAACGCGGGTGAGCGTCCGCATCTATGGTCAAGACTATACGATCGTCGGCACGGAAAGCCCGGCCCATATCCGGCTCGTGGCCGCGTTCGTTGACGATAAAATGCATGAATTCAGTGAGAAAAATCCGATGCTCGATGTGCCGAAGCTGGCCGTTTTGACGGCCGTCAATATTGCCAGTGAGTATTTGAAGTTAAAGGAAGAATACAACAGGCTTCGTGAACAGCTGAAGAAGGAGAAGGATGGGGGACGCGATGATTGATGTCGTGCTGCTGTTTGTCCTGTTGCTGGGGGCGATGATCGGACTCAAGCGCGGCTTTATTCTCCAATTCATTCATATGGCCGGGTTTTTCATTGCCTTTTTCGTTGCTTATAAGTATTATGAGCGGCTTGTACCGACATTGCGCCTTTGGATTCCATATCCGACGTTCGGCGATCCGGAGACGATGAAGCTGCTGTTTCAGAGCACCCATTTAGATGATGCGTATTACCGCGCCATTTCGTTTGCGCTCTTATTTTTTGTCGTCAAAATTGTGCTCCAAATCATCGGCTCGATGCTTGATTTCGTCGCCCAGCTGCCGCTGTTGCGCAGCGTCAACCGCTTGGCCGGGGCGGCGCTCGGATTTGCGGAAGTGTATTTGCTTGTCTTTTTGCTTTTGTATATCGGTGCGCTCGTGCCGATTGACAGCGTCCAAGAACAGCTGCAGCGTTCGCTCATGGCGACCGTGATTGTGAAACATACGCCGGTGTTGTCGGAGATGCTTGGCAACTGGTGGATTCATGGCCGCGTTTGACGGAGCGCGGCCGCGGTTTTTCGGGAAAGGGAGGGACGGGGATGAGCGTCCATAAAAAAGAGGTCATCCGCCTGCTTGAGACAATTGCGTTGTATATGGAGATTAAAGGGGAAAACCCGTTTAAGGTGAACGCCTTCCGCAAGGCGGCAAGCGCATTGGAAACGGATGAACGAAGCCTGACGGAAATCGGCGACTTTACCGCCATCCCTGGCATCGGCAAAAGCACAGCGGCGATCATCACTGAATTTATCAAGAGCGGCTCGTCGTCGGTGCTGAATGAGCTAAAACGCGATGTTCCAGAGACGCTGCTTGCCTTGCTCAAACTGCCGGGGCTTGGCGGCAAAAAAATCGCCAAGCTGCATCAGGAGCTTGGCATTGTCGATATGGACGGGTTGAAAGAAGCGTGCTTGGCCGGAAAAGTGCGGGCGCTTCCTGGTTTTGGCGCGAAAACGGAAGAAAAGCTGCTTGCGGCCATTGAAAAGGCGGGCAAACGCCCCGAGCGGCTGCCGCTCGCCCGGGTGCTCGCGATCGCGGCGGACATTGAACGCCAGCTCGCTTGTCTTGATGGCGTGATTCGCTTCTCGCGAGCCGGCAGCTTGCGGCGCTTAAAAGAAACGGTGAAAGATTTGGATTATGTCATCGCCACCGACCGTCCGGCCGAGGTGCGCGACGGGTTGCTCGGCTTTGAGCGCATCCGCGAGGTGCTCGCCGCTGGGGAGACGAAAGTGTCGCTTCTTTTTCAGTATGACGATGAAATCGCGGCTGATTTCCGTCTCGTCGGCGAGGACGAGTTTGCGACCGCGCTTCATCATTTCACCGGATCGAAGGAGCATAACGTGCGCATGCGCCAGCTCGCCAAAGAGCGCGGGGAGAAAATCAGCGAATACGGTGTGGAAGACGAAGCGACAGGCGAAGTGAAAACATTCCGTGATGAAGCGGCGTTTTACGCCCATTTCGGGCTGCCGTACATTCCGCCGGAGCTGCGTGAAGATGGCACGGAAGTCGATCGATATTCTTCTGATGATCCACTTGTCCATTTTGACGATATCCAAGGCGACTTGCATATGCATTCGGCATGGAGCGACGGCGCGTGTTCGCTCGAGGAGCTCGCCGAAGCGTGTCGCCGCCGCGGCTACCGCTATATCGCCATTACCGACCATTCGCAATTTTTGAAAGTCGCCAACGGCTTGACGCCTGACCGATTGCGGCGCCAGCGCGAGGAAATTGAACGGCTGAACGCGCGCTATTCGGATTTTACGATTTTGGCCGGCGTTGAGATGGATATTTTGCCGGACGGGACGCTCGATTACGACGATGACGTGCTCAAGGAGCTTGATTTTGTCATCGCCGCCATTCACTCTGCGTTCAAACAGCCGCGCGAGACGATCATGAAACGGCTTGAAGCGGCGCTTCGCCACCCGTACGTCGATGTCATCGCTCATCCGACCGGGCGGCTGATCGGCCAGCGCGACGGCTATGACGTCGACGTCGAACGGTTGATCGAGCTGGCGGCGGAGACGAACACAGTACTTGAGTTAAACGCCAACCCAAACCGGCTCGATTTGTCGGCGGCCTACGTGAAAAAAGCCCAGGAAGCGGGGGCGTACATTGCCATCAACACGGACGCCCACCATTTGGACATGCTCGAGGATATGGCGATCGGCGCAGCGACTGCAAGAAAAGGTTGGATCCATAAGGAAACGGTCATCAACACATGGCCGCTTGAAAAGCTGCAACAGTTTTTGCGCGACAAACGAAAGAAATGAATCAGCTGGGGGTCAGATACGTGCAACAAAAAGTGCTTCACACCTTGGAGTTCGATAAAGTGAAAGAGCAGTTGGCTGAGCATGCGTCCTCGGCGCTCGGTCTCGAGAAAATCGCTGCTCTCGCACCGTCGCCTCGGTTGGAGGAAGTGGCGGCGTGGCTTGAGGAGACGGATGAAGCGGCCGCCGTTTTGCGGATGCGCGGCTATGCGCCGCTTGACGGGGTGGTCGACATCCGCCCGCATTTGAAACGAGCAGCGATCGGCGGCGCGCTCAGCCCACAAGAGCTGCTTGAAGTGGCGGCGACAGCGGCCGCAAGCCGGCAGATGAAACGGTTGATTATGGATGTGCATGAAGAGTACGGCGGGTTGGCGCGCCTAGCCGGTTATGCCGATGAGCTCGTCGAGGTGCCGGCGCTTGAAGAGAACATTCGCCGCTCGATTGACGACCATGGCGAGGTGCTCGATGCAGCGAGCGACCGCCTTCGCACGCTGCGCGGGCAAATTCGGGCAGTGGAAGCGCGCATCCGCGAGAAGCTTGAGAGCATCATTCGCTCGCCGGCGGCGCAAAAGCGGCTGTCGGACGCCATCATTACGATCCGCAATGACCGATACGTCATCCCGGTCAAGCAAGAATACCGCAGCGCCTATGGCGGCATCGTCCACGACCAGTCGGCGTCCGGAGCGACGCTGTTTATTGAGCCGCAGGCGGTCGTCGAGTTGAACAATGCGCTCCGCGAAGCGCGGGCGAAAGAAAAGCAAGAAATCGAACGCATTTTGCGCGAACTTTCGGCAAAAGTCGCCGAGCAGGCCGAGCCGCTTGCGCGGGCGGTCGAAGCGCTCGCGGCGCTTGATTTTGCGTTCGCCAAGGCGAAATACGCCCGCCGGATTCAGGCGACAAAACCAGCGGTCAACAGCTGCGGTTACCTCCGCTTTTTGCAGGCGCGCCATCCGCTGCTGGATCAAGAAAAGGCGGTGCCCAATGATATTGAATTGGGCGGCGACTATACGACGATCGTCATCACCGGGCCGAACACCGGCGGGAAAACGGTGGCGTTGAAAACGATCGGCTTGTTGACGCTCATGGCGCAAGCGGGGCTGTTCATCCCGGCGGCCGACGGATCGGAAGCGGCGGTGTTCCGTTCCGTTTTCGCCGATATCGGCGACGAGCAGTCGATCGAACAAAGCTTGAGCACGTTCTCGTCCCATATGGTCAATATCGTTGACATTTTGCGCCATGTCGATGGTGAAAGCCTTGTGCTGTTTGACGAGCTTGGGGCTGGCACCGACCCGCAGGAAGGGGCGGCGCTCGCCATCGCCATCTTGGATGAAGTGCACGGGCGCGGAGCGCGGACGGTGGCGACGACGCATTATCCGGAGTTGAAAGCGTACGGCTACAACCGCCCTGGCGTCGTGAATGCCAGCGTCGAGTTTGACACCGAAACGCTCCGCCCGACGTATAAACTGTTGATCGGCATCCCCGGCCGCAGCAACGCCTTTGATATTTCGCGCCGCCTTGGGCTTAATGAACGCATCATCGAACGGGCGAAAGCGCAAGTGAGCGCGGAAAGCCATAACGTCGAAAACATGATTGCGTCGCTGGAACGAAGCAAAAAGCAAGCGGAGGAAGAGGAAGCGCGGGCGCGCGCCGCGCTTGAGGAAGCGGAGCGGCTGCGCGCCGAGTGGGAGCAAAAGCTCGAAGCGCTGGAAGAGGAAAAAGAAGAGCGGCTTGCCGAAGCGGCACAAAAGGCAGAGGACATCATCCGCGCCGCCGAACGCGAAGCCAAGCGGATCATTCACGAGCTGCGCCGCCTGCAAAAAGAAAAGCAGGCGGAAGTGAAAGAACACGAGCTCATCGCCGCCAAGCAGCGGCTTACCGCCGCTATGCCGAAAGTGGAGAAGCGGAAAAAGGCCGCGGCGCGCCATGCGTTCCAGCCGGGCGATGAAGTGAAGGTGACGAGCCTCAACCAAAAAGGCTATTTGATCGAAAAAGTGTCGGACGACGAATGGCAAGTGCAGCTCGGCATTTTGAAAATGAAAATTCATGAGCGCGATTTGGAGTACATCGGCAGCGCGCCGGCGAAAGAAGTGACGCCGATTGCGACGGTGAAAGGAAAAGACGCCCACGTCGGCTTGGAGCTCGATTTGCGCGGAGAGCGGTACGAAGACGCCCTCATTCGGCTTGAGAAATACTTGGACGATGCCGTGCTCGCCGGCTACCCGCGCGTTTCGATCATTCACGGCAAAGGGACGGGCGCGATCCGCCAAGGAGTGCAGCAGTTTTTAAAACAACACCGGGCGGTGAAAAGCTTCCGATTCGGGGAGGCGAATGAAGGCGGCACCGGGGTGACGATCGTGGAACTGAAATGATGGGGGCGATGGCAATGGCGTCGTTTTGGGAGCACGACATGGTGAAAACGGCGGCCAATTTCAGCGTTGCCGTGTTGTGCATCGTTGTCTTTTTAGCTGTATTTGAGTTGGTGACGAAATACAAAAATTGGGAGGAAATTCAAAAAGGCAATGTGGCGGTGGCGATGGCGACGGGCGGGAAAATTTTTGGCATCGCCAATATTTTCCGCTACGCGCTTGCCCGTCATGAATCGTTGCTGTCGATGATCGGCTGGGGGCTGTACGGGTTTTTGCTTCTTCTCGCCGCGTACTTTATTTACGAATTTTTGACGCCCAAGTTTAATATTGATGACGAAATTGCCAATGACAACCGGGCGGTCGGCTTCATTTCTCTGTCCATTTCCGTCGGCTTGTCGTTTGTCATCGGAGAAGGCATTCAGTAAAGGGGAACAACGAATGAACGCAGTAGTGAAATGGTTGTTGATCGCGGTCGGGCTGCTTTTGGTCAGCGGCATCGTCTATATGGCGGTGCGCAACCGGTCGGTCGATGTGCTGGCGAAAATCTTGTTTGTCATCTGCGCGTGCTTTTTCTTTATTGGTTTGGTGTACTGGTTTTGGTAACGCTCGGGTTCAAGCCCGGCGTTCTTTTTTTCTTGATGAAAAATTACAGAAAAAAACGTCTGAAAGCCCACGGTTTCAATCGTGGGATGAAAGACGGCGTTGCTCGGTAATCCTTAATCGGATTGCTTCGAGCAGCCATTTTTATTTTTAAGTGTCGCAGTATAATCGTTAAACGGATATAATTGATATATGGAACAACAATATCGAAGAACAAAAACAACTGAACGCTATGTGGAATCTCAAAAGAAAAGGGGGTGAATCCATGCCCACGATCACACTAAGGCTGGAACTGCACAACCCAACGAAAGTCAAACAAGACATGTATGAACGGATGACAGAAGTGAATACTGCCTTTGCGAATTGGCTGTTGAATCATCCCAAGCTGAATCAAGCGACGAGCAAACTGTTTAAAGAGTTTTCGTCGCAGCGGTTCCCTTCTGCCGTCGTGAATCAGACGATTCGAGATGTCAAGTCTCAAAGGAAACATCAGAAGGCAAAAAGGTTTAAAACATTATGGTGTTGCTTCAACAGTCAAAATTGGAACGTCGAGCGAAAGGGAGAGTTCTACACGGTTTCCTTCCCCACACTGGAGAAACGAATTGGCGTGCCTGTCGTCACGCGCCCCTATCAAGAAGCATGGCTGAATCGGCTGATCAATGGAACCGCCAAACAAGGGGCGGCTAAGCTCTACAAAAAGCGAAAGAAATGGTGCTTGGCGATCGCGATCACATTTGAAGTCAAGCCGCGACACGAAACAAAGGTGATGGGGGTTGACGTTGGGCTTCGCTATATCGCCGTTGCCAGCGTAGGGACGAAATCGTTGTTTTTCAAAGGGAACCAATGCGCCTTTGTGCGCCGACGATATGCGGCTTTGCGGCGAACGTTGGGCAAAGCCAAGAAGCTTCATATGATTCGCAAAATCGGCCGTAAAGAGTCCCGCTGGATGAAGGATATGAACCATAAAATCAGCCGTCAAATCGTCCGTTTTGCCCTTGCCAACGGTGTTGGCGTGATTCGGATGGAAGATTTGGCGGGGATTCGGAAACGGACAGCATCGGCCAAAGAAGCGGGACGAAGCCTTCATTCTTGGGCGTTCCATCAATTGCAAACGATGATTGCCTATAAGGCGGAAATGGCGGGCATTCGGGTCGAGCGGGTGAATCCCACCTACACCAGTCAAACTTGTCGTTGTGGCTATCGAGATAAAGGAAACCGGAACGGCATCCACTTCCAATGCCAAAAATGCGGATATACGATTCATGCCGATCTGAATGGCGCGATCAACATCGCCAAAGCGATTTCGGGCTTCGCCGCCTAACCTAGCGCACTGGTCACAGGTGCGCCGCCCATTGGGGTACATCTTAACCCGATGGGACGGGGTGATGACACACCCCTAAACTTGGGCGTTGTCTGAACCAGAAATGGATGAGGACGCGAACGACCCAAGAATCCCACGCCCTTTAGGCGTGTGGAGTGTCAAAAATAGTAAAATAAATAAAATAAAATAGAAGTAAGGGGGGATTTCAATGGAAAAACCATGGTTGGCTCATTATCCGCCGGAGATTCCGCATACGCTTGACTATCCAGAGAAAACGCTTTCTGATTATTTGCGGGAGACGGCTGAACAATTCGGAAACCATGAGGCGATTGACTTTCTCGGGAAGACGATGACGTTTCGCCAGCTGTACGAGCAAGCATTGACATTTGCACATTATTTGCGGACGATCGGATTGAAAAAAGGGGATCGGGTGGCGATTATGCTGCCGAACTGCCCGCAGGCGGTCATCAGCTACTACGGTACGCTCATGGCCGGCGGCATCGTCGTGCAGACGAACCCGCTTTACACCGAGTATGAGCTTGAATACCAGCTGAACGACAGCGGCGCCTCGGTGCTCGTGACGATGGATATCTTGTATCCGAAGGCGGAAAGATTGAAAGGGAGAACGCCGGTCAAACATTGGATTGTCACGAGAATGCAAGATTATTTGCCCACGGTGAAGAAATGGCTGTATCCGCTTGTCCAGCGGAAGCAAAACATGCCGATCGTCCGCATCGAGGAAAGCGAAACCGTTCATTTGTTCCGCTCGATTGTCAGCCGGAAGGAAACGGCGCCGATCGGGGTGGACATCGATCCAGTGGAAGATGTGGCGCTGCTGCAATATACAGGCGGCACGACGGGGCATCCGAAAGCGGCCATGTTGACGCATCGCAACTTGATTGCAAATACACTCATGTGCGCCCATTGGGTGTATAAATGCGAAAAAGGAAAAGAAACGGTGCTCGGCGTGCTTCCGTTTTTCCACGTGTACGGAATGACGACGGTGATGAATTTGTCCGTGATGATGGCAAGCAAAATGGTGCTGCTCCCGCGCTTTGATGTCAAGCAAACATTGAAAGCAATCGAGCGCACCCGGCCGACGATGTTTCCAGGCGCGCCGACGATCTATATCGCCTTGTTGAATGATCCGGATTTGCCGAAATATGATTTGTCGTCGATCAACGTCTGCATCAGCGGCTCCGCTCCGTTGCCGGTTGAGGTGCAGGAGCAGTTTGAACGGGCGACGGGCGGAAAATTGATTGAAGGATATGGGTTGACCGAGGCGTCCCCTGTCACCCACAGCAACTTTCTTTGGGATGGGGAGCGGGTGAAAGGAAGCATCGGCGTCCCGTGGCCGGATACGGAGGCGAAAATCGTTTCGCTTGAGACCGGAGAAGAAGTAAAGCCCGGCGAGATCGGGGAGATCGTGGTGCGCGGGCCGCAAGTGATGAAAGGCTACTGGAACCGCCCGGAAGAGACGGAGCAAGTGCTGCGGGACGGATGGCTGTACACTGGCGACATCGGATATATGGACGAGCGCGGCTATTTTTATATCGTTGACCGGAAAAAGGATGTCATTATCGCCGGCGGTTACAACATTTACCCGCGTGAAGTCGAAGAAGCGCTGTACGAGCATCCGAAAGTGCAGGAAGCGGCCGTGATCGGCGTTCCGGATCCGTACCGCGGCGAGACGGTGAAAGCGTTCGTCGTGTTAAAGCCGGGGGAGGCGTGCAGTGAAGAGGAGCTTGACGCGTTTATGCGCCAGCGCCTGGCTGCTTACAAAGTGCCGCGCATCTACGAGTTCCGCAGTGAATTGCCGAAGACGGCGGTTGGCAAAATTTTGCGCCGCGTGCTGGTCGAAGAGGAGAAAAAGAAGCTTGACAAATCAGCAGAATTGCCTGTAAAATGAAAATATGAATGATGCTTCATTCATTTGACGGATGGAAAGGAAGAAAAGGAGAATCGATATTGCGCAGGGAAAAGCCGAAGTTTAAACAAATCATTGACGCTGCCGTCGTCGTCATCGCCGAGCATGGCTACCATCAAGCCCAAGTGTCGAAAATCGCCAAGCAGGCCGGTGTCGCCGACGGCACGATCTACCTTTATTTTAAAAACAAAGAGGATATTTTAATTTCGCTTTTTCAGGAAAAGATGGGGGCGTTCATCGAGAAAATTGAACAAGAGACAGAAGGAATTTCAAGCCCTCTCAAGAAATTGTATGTATTGGTGAAAACTCATTTTTCCGCCCTCGCCGCCGATCCGCATATGGCGGTCGTGACGCAGCTTGAGCTGCGCCAGTCGAACAAAGAGCTTCGCCATCGCATCAATGAGGTGCTGAAAGGATATTTGCGGCTCATCGACCGCATCATCATGGAGGGGATGGAAAAAGGGGAATTTCGCCGCGATTTGGACGTCCGGCTCACTCGGCAAATGATCTTTGGCACCCTTGATGAAACGGTGACGACATGGGTGATGAACGAACAAAAGTATGACTTGGCCGCCCTCGCCGACCCGGTGTATGAACTGTTGGTCAAAGGGTGCGCCGCCGGACGTTAGGAAAGGCAGAAAGGGGAGAGGCTTCATGGACTTTTTTCGTTTGGCGAAAGAGGAGTTCGTCGCGGTCGTGACGTTTTCGCGGCCGCCGGCGAACGCTCTTTCATCGGCTGTTTTGAAAGAGCTTTCAACCATTTTGGATGAGCTCGAGACGGATCCGGAAGTGCGCGTCGTGCTGCTGCATGGCGAAGGCCGGTTTTTCTCGGCCGGCGCCGACATTAAGGAGTTCACGTCCGTCGCTTCTGCCGAGGAGGCGTCCAGCTTGTCGCGCAACGGCCAGCTGGTGATGGAACGGATCGAGCGGTTCTCCAAACCGGTCATCGCCGCCATTCACGGCGCCGCGTTAGGCGGCGGGCTTGAGTTGGCGATGAGCTGCCATATCCGCATTGTGGCGGAAACGGCAAAACTCGGCCTGCCGGAGCTGCAGCTTGGCATCATTCCGGGATTTGCCGGCACACAGCGGCTCGTGCGTTATGTCGGTTTTGGCAAAGCAGCGGAAATGATGTGGACGAGCGAGCCGATCACTGGACTTGAAGCGGTCGAATGGGGGCTTGCCAACAAGGCGGTGCCGGAAGAGAAGCTTCTTGACGAGGCCAAACAGCTGGCACAAAAAATCGCCGCCAAAAGTCCGCTTTCCGTCCGCGCGACGATTGAACTGCTCAACGCCGCGAAGGAAAAATCGTTTGCCGAGGCCGTGCGTGAGGAAGCGGAATGGTTTGGCCGCGTGTTTGTATCCGAGGATGCAAAAGAAGGCGTGCAGGCGTTTTTGGAAAAACGGCCGCCCGTCTTTCAAGGAAAATAATCATCAATGATGTCTGAATGTTGGCAACTACAACAATTGTTCGAGGAGGGGAACGACGTGAACATTTTTGTATTAATGAAACGCACATTTGATACTGAGGAAAAAATCTCCATCGTCAATGGCAAGATTAACGAGGAAGGCGCTGAATTCATCATCAACCCGTACGACGAATACGCCATTGAAGAAGCCATTCAAGTCCGCGACAAACATGGCGGTGAAGTGACGGTCATCACCGTCGGCAGCGAAGAGGCGGAAAAAGAGCTGCGCACAGCACTCGCCATGGGCTGCGATAAAGCGGTGCTCATCAACATCGACGATGATGTCGAAGAGCAAGACCAATATACGACGGCGAAAGTGCTCGCTGAGTATTTGAAAGACAAAAACCCGGATTTGATTTTAGCCGGCAATGTCGCCATTGACGGCGGCTCTGGGCAAGTCGGCCCGCGCGTCGCGGAATTGCTTGGCATTCCATACGTGACGACGATCACGAAGCTTGATATTGTCGATGGCGGCAAAGTGACGGTCGTGCGCGACGTCGAGGGGGACGAGGAAATCATCGAAACGTCCCTGCCGCTTCTTGTCACCGCCCAGCAAGGATTGAACGAACCGCGCTATCCGTCGCTGCCGGGCATTATGAAGGCGAAGAAAAAGCCGCTTGAAGAGCTCGAGCTCGATGACTTGGACCTTGACGAAGACGATGTCGAAGCAAAAACGAAAACGATTGAAGTGTTTTTGCCGCCGAAGCGCGAAGCGGGCAAAATTTTGCAAGGCGAGATCGCCGATCAAGTGAAGGAACTCGTTCAGCTGCTCCGTTCTGAAGCGAAAGTGGTATAAGCCGGAACCGCTGTCGGCGTTCGGATGAAAAACAACGGGGAATCAAAGGATAGGGGGACTGAAAGAATGGCACGCAAAGTCTTGACATTGGCGGAAGTACGTGACGGATCGCTGCGAAACGTTTCCTTTGAGGCAATCGCGGCGGCCAAAACGATCGCCGAAGGCGGGGAAGTCGTCTCGGTGCTCGTCGGCGACCAAGTGCAGGCGCATGCCAACGAACTCATTTACCGCGGTGCGGACCGCGTCGTCGTCATTGAACATCCGAATTTGAAATTTTATACATCAGACGGCTATTCACAGGCGTTAAAAGCCGTGATTGACAAAGAACAGCCGGAAGGCATCGTCTTCGGCCATACGGCGCTCGGCAAAGACTTGTCGCCGAAATTGGCCATCAAGCTCGACGCCGGCCTCGTTTCCGACGTCGTCGCGGTCGAAGAGGCAGGCGGCAACATCGTCTTTACGCGTCCGATCTACTCCGGCAAAGCATTTGAAAAGAAAATCGTCACAAGCGGCATCATTTTTGCGACGGTTCGTCCGAACAACATCGCGCCTCTTGAGCGCGACGAGTCGCGCACAGGCAGCGTGGAAGCGCTCGCCGTCGAGATTAAAGACTTGCGCGCGATTGTCAAAGAAGTCGTCCGCAAAACGGCGGAAGGCGTCGATTTGACGGAAGCGAAAGTGATCGTCGCCGGCGGCCGCGGCGTCAAAAGCGCCGAAGGCTTTAAGCCGCTCAAAGAGCTCGCGGAAGTGTTGGGCGGCGCGGTCGGCGCCTCGCGCGGGGCGTGCGATGCCGGCTATTGCGACTATTCCTTGCAAATCGGGCAAACCGGAAAAGTCGTCACGCCTGATCTTTACATCGCCTGCGGCATCTCGGGCGCCATTCAGCACTTGGCTGGCATGTCGAACTCGAAAGTCATCGTCGCCATTAACAAAGACCCGGAAGCGAACATTTTCAAAGTCGCGGACTACGGCATTGTCGGCGATTTGTTCGAAGTCGTTCCGCTCCTTACGGAAGAGTTCAAAAAACTGAAAGTGCATTCATAATGGCAGAAAAACGGGCGGCCGTCGCCGCCCGTTTTTTGATGGATAAATTTCGCGGCAAAAGCGAATAGTAGAAACGAAGCAAAACATTCGCGCCGACTTGCATTCCATGGTATACTTTGCTTGCAGCATTTTAGAATATGGGAGGGAATGGACATGGCGATTGTCAACGCCACTGACCAAACGTTCGCCGCGGAAACGAAAGAGGGCGTTACGCTTGTTGATTTCTGGGCGCCATGGTGCGGACCGTGCCGCATGATCGCCCCAGTGTTGGAAGAGCTCGACCGTGAAATGGGCGACAAAGTGAAAATTGTCAAAGTCAATGTCGACGACAACCAAGAAACGGCATCGAAGTTCGGGGTCATGAGCATTCCGACGCTGCTCGTGTTCAAAAACGGCGAACTCGTCGATAAAGCGATCGGCTATCAGCCGAAAGAGGCGCTTGTTCAGTTGGTTGGCAAACATGTGTCATAACGAAAGAA